>JAGBID010000075.1 GCA_017935165.1 Clostridia bacterium | reverse complement strand
TTTCGGATATTATTCTTAAAATATTCGGTCTTGACGCCAAGGATATTGCCGAAACCGTAACAGAAGATGAAATAATGCAGATTGTGGGTGAAGGTGAAGAAAGCGGTGTTATTGAGGAGGACGAAAAGGACAGAATTGAAAATATCCTTGATTTTTCCGACACTCTTGTAAGCTCCCTTATGACACACAGAATTGATATTGCCGCTTTGCCCGACACAGCTACAATTGAGGAAGCTGTAGAGCTTTCAACCGAAAAAGGATTTTCAAGAATCCCTGTTTATCACGAGGATATTGACAGCATTATCGGTATTCTGTATATAAAGGACCTTATCCCCTATTGCGGTAATAATCTGCCTGAATTTATAAAACTAACCGACCTTTTAAGACCTGCTTACTTTATTCCCGGCTCTAAAAAATGCAGTGCTCTCTTTACTGAAATGACAGAGAAAAAGGTTCAGATAGCAATAATTGTAGACGAGTACGGCGGCACCAACGGACTTATTTCACTTGAAGACCTTGTTGAATCCATTTTAGGTAACATTCAGGATGAATACGACCACGAAGAGGAAGACATTAAGGTTGTAAGCGAAACAGAGTTTACCGTAGACGGCGCTGCATCCATAAGCGAAATTGAAAGCTTAATTGAAACAGAGTTTCCTGAAGGCGATTATGACACCATAGGCGGTTTTGTAACCGACAAATTAGGTAAAATTCTTAAGGAAGATGAACATCCTACAATTGAGACCGAGGACCTTATTATTAAGGTTAAGGAAGTTAAGGACCAAAGAATAGCAAAGCTCAGTATTCATAAAAAGCCTGATCAAGCTGAGGATGATGAAAAAAAGACCGAAAAGGATAAAGACTTAAAAAAGGATAAATGAATAAATAAACCCTGCGGATTTTAATTAGTCCGCAGGGAATTTTTTTTGCTTATTTGTTTTTGATATACTCGTCAATGGCTTTTGCGGCAGTTTTGCCTGCCCCCATTGCAAGAATTACTGTAGCAGCACCTGTAACGGCATCACCGCCTGCGTAGACAGCTTCGCGGGTAGTTTTTCCGTTTTCATCTGTAATAATACCGCCCCAGGCTGTTGTATCCAAGCCTTCAGTTGTGGATTTGATAAGGGGATTGGGAGCTGTACCGATGGACATAATAACCGCATCCACCTCAAGGGTAATACCCTCCCCTTCCTTTTTAACGGGACGGCGTCTGCCTGAGGCATCGGGCTCTCCAAGCTCCATTTCATCACACTTAATTGCTTTTACACTGAAATTATCGTCGGCAATTATTTCTGTAGGATTGGTTAAAAGCTTGAAGATTATGCCTTCCTCCATAGCGTGCTCCACTTCCTCTTTTCTTGCAGGAAGCTCCTCTAAGCTACGGCGGTAAACTATGTATACTTCCTTTGCACCTAAGCGTAAAGCGCACCTTGCAGCATCCATTGCAACGTTGCCGCCGCCTACAACAGCAACCTTTTTTGCTTTCATAATAGGTGTGGTGCTATCTTCCTTATAGGCTTTCATAAGGTTTACTCTTGTTAAGAATTCATTAGCAGAGTAAACACCCTTTAAGTTTTCGCCTTTAATGCCCATAAATTTGGGTAAGCCTGCACCTGAGCCGATAAACACAGCCTCAAAGCCGTCATCAAAAAGCTCGTCTACAGATAAAGTTCTGCCTATAACTGTGTTGGTCTCCACCTTTACACCCAAGGCTTTTAAGGAATCAATTTCCTGCTGTACTATTGCTTTGGGAAGTCTGAATTCAGGAATACCGTATACAAGCACACCGCCTGCCAGATGCAAGGCCTCAAACACGGTAACCTCGTAGCCTTTTTTTGCTAAATCGCCTGCGCAGGTAAGTCCTGAGGGACCGCTGCCTACTATAGCTACCTTGTGACCGTTGCTTTCAGGCTTATTCACTTTGCTGTTTTTATTTTTGTTATGGTAGTCAGCAACAAATCTTTCAAGTCTGCCTATTGCAACAGCCTCACCCTTAATTCCCCTTACGCAGTATTTTTCACACTGACTTTCCTGGGGACAAACTCTGCCGCATACTGCGGGAAGTGAGCTTGAAAGGGAGATAATATCGTAAGCTTTTTCGAAATTACCTTCAGCTACCTCTTTGATAAAATCGGGGATAAGTATATTTACAGGGCAGCCTGACACGCAGGGTCTGTTTTTACAGTTTAAGCATCTTTTAGCTTCGTCAATTGCCTGCTGCTCAGTATAGCCGAGGGCAACCTCAAGGAAGTTTTTATTTCTTACATCGGGTGCCTGTGAGGGCATTTCATTTCTTGTTAATCTCATATTTGCCATTTGAAACCCCTCCTCAGTCTGCCTTTTTATTTAAAAGATTGCAGGTTTCTTCGTAAGCGTGGCGCTCGAATTCCTTATAAGCAGAGCTTCTTTTGATAGCTTCGTCAAAATCCACCTGATGTCCGTCAAAGTCAGGACCGTCCACGCAGGCAAACTTTGTTTTGCCGCCTACTGTAAGTCTGCAGCCGCCGCACATACCTGTGCCGTCAATCATAATGGGGTTCATACTTACAGTTGTTTTGATGCCGTATTCCTTTGTTAAAAGGCACACAAATTTCATCATAACAAGGGGACCGATGGCAATAACCTCGTCATACTTTTCTCCGCTTTCGATAAGTGCCTTAAGTGCATCGGTAACAAGACCTTTCTCACCGTATGAACCGTCATCAGTCATTAATTTTAATACGTCACTTGCGTTTTTAAATTCATCTTCAAGGATAACCAGGTCCTTGTTTCTGAAGCCTACAACAGAGTGAACCTCACATCCCAAGCTGTGAAGCTTCTTAGCTATGGGGTATGCAATGGCACTGCCTACACCGCCGCCGATGATGGCTACCTTTTTTAAGCCATCAGTACGTGTGGGTACACCTAAAGGACCTACAAAGTCCTCAATATATTCCCCTTCCTTCTTACTGTCAAGAAGCTTAGTGGTTGCACCAACTACCTGGAAAATAATTGTAACCGTGCCCTTTTCCCTGTCAAAATCCGCCACGGTGAGAGGTATTCTTTCCCCATCCTCATTAACGCGAAGTATTATAAACTGTCCCGGCTCTGCCTTTTTTGCTACTCTTTCAGCTTCAATTTCCATTAAAGTAACGGTAGGGTTAAGCCTTTCTTTCCTGAATATTCTGTACATTAAAAATGCCTTTCCGCAAAAATAAAACTATTTTCAGATTATAACAAATATAATCAGATTTTTCAACTTAAGCTTACAAAAACTTATAAATTAAACGGTCTCCCAGATTTCTCTTATAAGCTTTGAGCCTGACTTAATATATTCACCTGTAGTATCCTCTAAAGTAAGAATAGCGTCCTTATTGTGGGCTTTTATTCGCTTTAAGATTTCTTTAACGTCCATTTCGCCTTCGCCGTAAGGCACAAACTCAGGTGCGCTGTTTTTATTAAACTTACAATCCTTCATATGGAATAAAAGAATTTTATCCCCAAAGGTTTTGATGCCTTCGTCAAGGATATCAAGGTAATTATACTGGTTACCCTCGTCCATATAGTTAAAAAGGTCAAATATGACTTTTACGTTATCACGGTTAATGGCATCCAATGCCTTTTTAAGAGTTTTAACGTCATAGCAAACGTGACCTGCGGCACCTTCGATGGCAATATAGGTATTATTCTTCTCAGCCTCGTCAGCAAGCTCTGTAAATACCTCAGTAACGCGGTTTAAAGCTTCGTCAGTTCTGTTTTTGGGGTTATAATTCCAGTTATCATCATTATAGGAGCCTGTTTCACTGCCTACAATAAAGCTTCCGAGAGCATCGGAATTTCTTATATAATCCTTGAAAATTTCCTTGCAGTTATTTCTTTTCTCTTCATTTGAGTGAATGGGATTAAAGTAAGCACCGACATAAGGCACAAGCACTCCTGCTTCCTTCATTGCCTTACCGATTTCAACTGCCTTTTCCCTTGTTATTGCACCGGGATTATAGGGAACATCCTCATACACCTTATAGACAACAAGCTGTATGCCGTCAAGCTCAAGTTCTTTTATTCTTTTTATAATGCCGTCAGTACCCATTGTACCGAGGTCATGTGCTCTTATGCAAAGTTTCATATTTTACCTCTTTATTTAAAAATCATTTCGCCATTTTCGTCTGCGTCCGCTTCTTTAAAGGTCATTGTGCCTGCGTATAAATGAGGCCATAGATTATTGTAGCCGGTGAATATAATTTTACCGCCGTAAATAGCCGCCTTGGGAACGGTTTTGCAGGGAATATCGGGATTTTCGGGTGTTACCCAGTTACTGAAAGGTTCCTTTGAATAGAGGTATTTGCCTACGCCTCTTATGCTGAAAATAAGGTAATAGTGACCTTTGAAGCAGAAGTAATCGGAACACTCGGGCTCGTCCGCTGTTTCGCTTATATATATTGGCTCTGATTCCTCTGCCCACCTGTCAGTATCCTTTGAAGTTAAATGAACAAGGCAGCCTTTATTCTCGCTTTTAAGCGTAGTTGTTACAAACATATGGTAAATGCCGTTTTCATCGCAAACCACCTTGGGGTCACGGGCAGATTCGCCTGTATATTTATCACTTAAACGGAAGTTAAAGCTTTTATCCTTTTTAAAGTGGTAACCGTCTTCTGAAACTGAACGCATAATAGGTGCACAGGAACCATCGGACATTCTTATTGTGTAATATAAATACTGCTTATCCCCCGCTTCAATAAAGGAGCCCGTGCAAATAGAGCCTTCCATAGGGTCATCTATTTCGACAGCCATAGGATGGATTTGCCATTTTTCAAAATCATTGGTAGAAATATGCTCCCATTGGTGTGCACCTTTACCCCATTTGCTTCTGTGGTTATGTCTGTCCTTTAAATAAAGCACGTGGTATCTGCCGCCGTAGGTATAGGGCATACAGTCACCGACGTATACGTTTTCCTCAGGACGCCAACCTTCTGCATTTGTAAATTCAGCAACAACTGAAGGCACTTCCTTTTTGTCCTCGGTAAATTCCTTTGCAAGCTTATTAAACTCAGGATTTTCCTTTATTAAAACTTCGCCAAAGGGCCATTCCTCGTCACAAAGAATACCGTTTACGTAAAGCTCAAGCCTGTAAGGGTAAAAACGCAGCTTAATATTATCATTTTCATTTGCTTTTGCCCTTAAAACAAGGGGCTCCTTTTTTAAGCTGTAGTAAACCTCTGCCTTCAATTCATCATCAGCTAAAGCAATATTTATGACGCTTTCACGCTTCAATATTTCGCCCTTAACTGCAGTCAATATAATGTCAAAATTCTCCATTTTCGCCCTTCAAAGCAAATAATGCGGCTCCGAAAGCTGCCTCCTCCCTGATATTTTTAAATTCAGTTTTAATATTAAATACTTCCTCAATGGCTTTTATAAGTGCAGGATTCTTCCTTGCGGCATTACCCGTTACTAAAACCTTTTCACGGGTTTCGCCCATAAGCTTATAAAAATCGTAAAGCTCCTGTGCCATACCTTTTAAAAAGCCGTACGTAAGATTTTCCGGTGTAAAATTAACTTCCGAGATATTTGTAACCGCACCTTTTTCAGAGGGGTTTTCCCTTGTTCCTGCAAATTTAGCGGAAACTACCAAATCTTTGCTTTCTGCTTTTAAAGCAAGTTCATTTAAAATACCGTAAACATCATCTGTTTCTGCATTAGCTGCTTTTAAGAAGCTTCTGAAGAATTTTTCAAGCAAGCTGTAGGCTCTGCCCCCTGATAAAGCTGCACCGCAAAGCATATACTTATTACCCATAAAAGGTCTTGTTTCAATGCCTTTAACTTCCTTAAAGCAGTCTGTAATAAGTGAAACCTGACTTCCGGTGCCGTAATTCAGCACTATGGAATTTTCCTTATACACAGCAAAAACACTTGCCTGATTATCGCCTATAGGTATATAGACGGGAATGCTTTTGTAATAACCGATTATCTTATTTTCAGCCGATACTTTCGGCAGCAGATTTACGTCTAAATTAAGACTTTCGACTTTATTCAGTTTAAACTCTGCCTTTTCTATGTCATACAGACCTAAGCTTGCTGCATTACTGCTGTGCATAACAATATTCCTGTTATCTGCAAGCTTATTTGCTGTAAAATCCATAACAGTAAGTATTTTAAAGCTGTTTTTAGGTGCTGTGCTCTTCTTTTTTAAGTAATAATACGTAGCTAAGCCATAACCCGAGTAGATATTTTCACCCGTAATTGCTTTTATTTCATTCAGGTACTCCCCGCTTGGGCTAAACTGCCAGGTGTAAAGCGGTGAAAGTGCCTTAAGATTTTCGTCTGTAAATAAAATTCCGTGCATCTGCCCTGTAAAGCCAATGGACTTTACACAGTATTTTTCAATAATTTCGTCTATTATGCACTTGACTGATGAATAAATAACATTTGGATCCGTGGTTTTTTCTTCTGTTAAAATCGGAGATGCCTTGTTAAAAGCTTCAATTATATTTTCTTTTTCATCAAGAACAACAAAACTGATGCTTGTGGTGCCTATATCTATACCTAGAATATATTTATCACTCATATTATTTTAACTTCTTAAGCTTATTTGTGTCTGCAATAACTATAAGCTTCATTTCGTTTGTAAGTTTCATTGAAGGATCGATATCAATTATCGCTTCGTTTTCCTTTCTGAGTGCCACAACGTTTATGGAATACTTTTTACGAAGGGAGAGTTCAATAAGGTTTTTACCTACCCACTCTTCTCTTATATCCATCTCTATCATCGAAACATCCTTAGAAAGCTCAATTATATCGGTAAAACCGCTGGAAAGAAGGCTCTTACCCAAACGAATACCGGATTCTAATTCGGGTATAACTACCTTATCCGCGCCGATACGAGTTAATATTTTCTTATGCATCTCGCTGCCGCATTTTGCTATGACCATGGGTACCTTTGCTTCTTTTAAAAGAGTAACTGCCAACACAGAAGCTTCAAGGCTTTCTGCCATAGCTACTATAGCTACATCCACGTTGGCTATGCCAAGTCTTGACATAACCTCGGGGTCAGTTATGTCAGCACATTTGCATATAGGCAGCTTCAACGCAGCTTCTTCCACTATGCTTTCGTTTTTATCAACTGCAATTACGTCGGCACCGCTTCTTACCAATTCCTCAGCAACCGCTCTGCCGTATTTACCAAGACCAAATACTGCGTAAGAATTATTAAGCTTCATATTCATTCTCCTTTAACCTACGCTTACTTCTTCTGTAGGATTTTTAATTTTATACTGTTTATCTTTTTTCACTTTAAAGGCAACGGCAAGAGAAATAGGTCCTACTCTGCCTAAATACATTGTTACAATAATTATAAGCTTTCCGATATCATCAAGGGTTCCCGTAAAATTTCTTGTTAAGCCAACTGTAGCGGTAGCACTTGCAGTTTCGTATATTACGTTCATTACGTCGGCTGAGCTTGTAAATGAAAGCAAAAGCGATGATATAAAGAACACGGAAAAAGACATTAAGGTAACTGCTAAAGCTTTGCTTACAGCTTCTTTTTTAATAGTTCTGTGCAGAATGTTTACTTCATCTTTACTCTTTATTGCTGATATTGCCGAGGCTATTAAAATAACGAAAGTGACTGTTTTTATACCGCCTGCAGTACCTACCGGTGAGCCGCCTATAAACATTAAAAGAACCGATAATATTGAAGAAGCTGAGCTTAAATTTTCCTGAGGGATTGTGTAAAATCCGGAAGTTCTGGTTGTTACGGACTGAAAAAGAGAAGCCACAACTCTCTCATATAAATTGTAATCCTTCATAGTCAGAGGATTATTATATTCAAAAATAAATATACAAAGTGCGCCGCCAAAGATTAAAATTAAAGTATAAAAAATAACTATTCTGCTGTGCAAGCTTAAAGAAAACAGTATTTTTGTATTATGTTTAATTCTGTTCTTTATCGCATTGATTACGTCCCACCAAACTATGTAACCCATACCGCCGAGAACAATTAACGCAATTGTAACAAAATTAATTATCGGGTTAAATACGTAGGGAGCCAAACTATCGGCAGAAATAATATCTATACCTGCATTGCAGAAAGCGGAAACGGAATTAAAAACAGAATACCAAATACCGACAGCACCGAATTCAGGCACGAACACAGTCATATAAAGAAGAGCACCTGCCCCCTCTACAATAAAAGTACCTTTAATTACTTTTTTTACGAATTTTACCAAGCCTGAAAGACTGTTTAAATTAAAAGCATCCTGCAGAAGCACACGGTTACCTATACTCATTTTTTTATTAAGCTTAATTGCTATACCTGCAAGTACCGTAATAACACCGAGACCACCTATTTGTATAAGCAAAAGAATAACTATGTGACCGAAAGTACTCCAGTAAGAAAAGGTAGGTACGGTAACAAGACCTGTAACACAGGTAGATGTAGTAGCAGTAAACAGAGCATCAATAAAAGGTGCCGATTCATTACTTTTTGTGCTTATTGGCAGCATCAACAGCAGGGTACCCAAAAATATAGCACCAAGAAAAGAAAGCATTATTATTTGTGTTGTTGAAAGTAAATCTTTTTTCTTTTTCATACCGATTCTTCTTTATTTTTATTTATTTATATTTTACATCAAAATAAATGAAAAAGGAAGATGTTTTTATATACATCTCCCCTTTTATTTACATGAATTTTTCCTTTGGCAGATATCTGCCGCTTAAATAGTACACGGTAAACATCACAAACATCATCATATTGTGAAGTATCATACAAGCCCATGCAGAAACAAGACCAAATGACAAAAGCTGTGTGCATATAAAGGTACCTACAATTCTGAATACCCACATACCCGTTACGTTACATACAAAGGGCATAACGGTTTTACCCATGCCCTGCATCATACCTTCAACAATTATTGAAACGCCGTAGAAGGGCTCGCTGCAGGCTACCATTCTAAGCACAATTGAGCCAAGCTCGATTACCTTGGGGTCATTTGAGAAAATATCCATAAGGTTTGGTGCGAATATAAACAGCATTGAGCCTGAGAAAATCATTAAAAGAACTTCAATGAACAATATCATTTTTGAAAGGTCCCTGACCTTCTTTTCGTCCTTAGCACCAACTGCGTTACCTGCCAAGGTGGCGGCAGCGGTCTGCATTCCGTAGCCGGGGATGTAGAATGCTGATTCTACGGTATTGGCAATAGTATGTGCAGCTGTAGAGGTTTCGCCCAAGGAATTAACCATTGCTGCAAAGAATACATAGCCAAGGGATGTACCGAATCGCTGTAATGCATTGGGAAAGGCAACCTTCACACAGGGTTTTATAATGCCCATATCAGGCTTGAAGCTTTGACCCTTAGGTGATACCATAGGATGCCTCCAAAGGGTAACAGTAATAATAATACCGCCGATTACAAAGGAAACGGCACTTGCTATACCTGCGCCGATAACGCCTAAATCCGCACCCCATATCCATATTTCAAGTCCGAAAACATTTACCGTTCTTGTTTTAAATATAAATAGGAAGTTAAGTACAACGTTTGTAACGTTCACCCAAATACCTGCAAGCATTGGGGTTTTAGTGTCGCCTACTGCTCTTAAAATGGTACCGAATATAATTGAAGCGGTCCTGAAAAGTATAGGCAGATAAATGATAAAGAAATACTGTGAAGCTATGGGCTGAATATGCTTTTCAACCTGCATCCAGGCAGGTACAAAGGGACTTAAACCAAGTGTTATGGCTGTGAATAAAAGTCCGCTTACTATAACGGCAAGCACCGCCTGACTTGATGCCTTTTTAGCTTTATTTACGTCACCTGCACCTTTAGCCTGAGAGATATAAGCTAAAAAACCAACACTTATGGCTGATATAGTACTTCCGATGAGCCAGTTGATGGTAGTTGTAGCACCTATGGAAGCAGTTGCTTCGGTGCCTAAGGAGCCTACCATTGCGGTATCCATATACTGAACTGTGGTTTGCATTAACTGCTCAACAATTGTGGGCCAGGCTAAGCTGAATATAACGGGCATCATATGCCATGGCATACTCTTAAAAAACTTCATTTATATTTCCTCATTCTACAAAAATTGCACAACAAAATGATTCTAACACAGTTTAAATCTTTTTGCAACTAAATAAAAGTTAAAAAGATTTGAGCGCTGTTTTACTTTTAAGAATTTTATCCAAGGCATTTGCCGTGAACACAAGGAATTTGTATTCCTTATTATTTTCAAGTGTAAATTTATAGGTTTTAAAAATAAAAAATCCACCCTTAGTAATATTTTTAATATTCTTATAAGGAATTACAATATTCTTTAATTCAGGGGCTACAGTCAGCTTGCCTGTTTTATAGCATATTTTTTCATCATCAGCGGTTAATCCGCCGCCAAGTATACCGCCCTTTATTAAACTTGTAACAAAATATTTTCTCATTTTTTTCTCCTAAAAAGTCCGCCAAATTTCTTCAGCGGACTTTTAAATCAGTTAACGTTAAGCTTGTAGTAAAGACCCTTCATTTCCATAAGTTCCTCGTGGGAGCCCTGCTCAGCTATACCCTTGTTGCTGATGTAGAGGATTCTGTCGGAATTTCTTATTGTGGAAAGACGGTGAGCAACTATGAAAGCTGTCTTGTTTTCGATAATTACGTCAAGAGCCTTCTTGATAAGTATTTCTGTTTCTGTATCAATTGAAGAAGTGGCTTCGTCAAGAATTATAACTGAGGGATTTTTGAGAATAATTCTGGCAAAGGAGATAAGCTGCTTCTCACCTGCGGAGAGACCGTCGCCGTTTTCTTCAAGCTCATGATTATATCCGCCGCGAAGTCTTTCAATACATTTATCTGCATAAATTGTTTTTGCAGCTGCTATACACTCTTCGTCTGTGGCGTCAGGTCTGCCGTGACGGATGTTTTCCATAACGGTACCCTTGAATATAAAGGGATCCTGCATTAAAACGCCGACTTCTTTTCTCAATGAATGAAGGGTAAGGTCCCTTACATCCTTGCCGTCAATCATCACGCTGCCTGCCTTAACATCATAGAAACGGGTAAGCATATTGATAACGGTGGTTTTACCTGCACCTGTAGGACCAACCAAAGCGATAGTCTCGCCGGGTTTTACGTGAAGGTCAAAGTGCTCAAGGATATTAATGCCTTCCTCGTAAGCAAAGGTTACGTCGTTAAAGTCGATTTTGCCTTCTACGTCCTTTAATTCCTCGGCGTCCTCTTTATCGTGTATAGTTACGGGGTAGTCAATTGTGTTGAAAACTCTTTCAAGGTTTGCACTTACCTGAGCTAAGTTCTGAATAATTACAGCAATCATTGTTAAGGGACCGCTGAACTGAGACATATAGGTTGTAAAGGTAGTCATAAGACCTACGTTTACTATTGAGCTGCCGTTTGTTATCATAAAGAGTGCTACAGCATAAAGGCATATTGTACCAAGGTTCCAGAACATTGAAACTATAGGACCGTTGAGCATATTTCTGTGATAGATTTTCTGCCAAAGCTTAACGCAATCGCCCTGAATTATGTCGTATATGCCTACGTTCATTTCGCTGCGGTTATAGTTTTTAACTATCTTCTCACCTGTGATGGACTCAACAAGGAAAGCTGTACGGTTACTCATTTTAGCGATGTTAATTGTCCAGAGCTTTCTTAAGATATAGCGCAGTGTAAAGATGGCAATCATCATAGGTATGACTGTGCAGAAAACAACCAGAGTAAGC
>JAGBID010000074.1 GCA_017935165.1 Clostridia bacterium | reverse complement strand
TTTTTAATTAAAATTTTCCTTTAAGTACAATGGGCTGGTTTGCGCTTTCGTAGGTATAGAGCACGGTGCGGGTTTCTTCCTCCCAGGACCAAGTAAAGCTTTCTTCCTCACCGTTTTCATTATATGCTTTAATTTCTGTAGGTGCTTTGGGAAGTCTTACCCTTGCGAAGACCTTTATTCCGTCTGCCGCCTTCATATCAGCTGTGAAGCATTCCTCGGTAATATCAAAGCTGTTTATTCTTGCTGAAGTACCGATAATTCTGAAGTCCTCGTTTTCAATAGTTGCAAAGTCAAAGAGCACTGTGTTTTCGTCAGGCTTCAAGACCTTTTCCTTAATAATATTGTATTCGCCCGTAAGCATATCAGCATAAAGACCCTTGAATACCTTAGGCTCAGCGTTAACGCTTTCATCCATAACAGCACTTATGATGTAAGTACCGCGGTGAAGTGTAATATCGTTTTTATATTCCCAAGTTTCGCCTGAAGCTTCAAGCACGGACTTAACAAAGCTTCTGTAATCCTCCGCAGCCTTTTTACTAAGGGAGAGACGGGCAGGAGCCTTATTAATAATGCTGAATTTGCCCTTACCGATATTATAGGTGCCGTTTTCGGGTCTACCCTCAAAGCCTAATAGCTCGAAAAGATGAAGTGCAGGGTCAGCGTAACCGGACCTCTGCCACCATAAATCGACCTTATGGTAGGGGTCAGTACCGTCGCCTATGTAGATAAGGCTGCCGCCCTGCATAACCCAGGTAGCAAGAGCCATATTGACATCGGGGCTTTCAGGCTTCATATACTCGTAGCTTAAAATAAGTGTCTTGTAATCGTTTAAGTAGCCTGTAAATCTTCTGATATTATCAAGCTGAACAGGTCTTACGGGCAAACCGTACTTAAGAAGCGGCATAGCCATACCGAAGAAGCTGGGGAAAGCAGGGCTCTGCTCGTAGTCAAAGAGCATCATATCGTCCTTGTCGATAATATCCATAAGCTCGTCATCACGCTTAGGCTCTGTTTTATCGTCATTCTTATGGTGGATAGCCATAAGTCTTTCCTGAATACCCTCACCCTCAACTATACCGTCGGGCATTGTTCTCTGGAACAAACCGCTGTCACTCATTAAAATACCTACGCCTGAGTTAACACCCTCGAAGCTGTAGTCAGGCTGGTCCATATCGCCAAACATCTGGAACATACCCGAAAGCAGGGTGCTGTAGTGCTTAGGAATAAGCTTACCCTCGCTGTCGTCTACCTTTCTCTTACCGTCAGGAAGGCGCACAACTTTTCTGGGGTACTTTCTGTTGACAACTCTTGCAGGCCAGGGGCAAATTTCGAAATGATGTATAGCAGGGTGTAAAAGTGAAGCAACCGCTGTCTTTAAGTAGTTATATTCATAGTTCTCCCAAGTGTAGGAGGGCATATCCTCAATGGGGTCGTGTAAAAACCACATTCTTCTGCCTGTACCCTTAACAAGCTCCTGCATAATACCGTACTCAAGGAAGGCAGTTTCGAAGGTTCTTTCCTTATAAATACCTGCGTAAACGTTGGCAGGGCGGGATGTACCCGTCCAAATCTGTGCTATACAGCCGTCAACTGTGGGAATATCAATTAAAGCTGCCTCGGGACTCATAATTTTCCACTGGGTGTAGTTTAAAAGTGAGTGGGTGGGAATATAGAAACGAAGGTCACGGTCGTACTTAACCTTTGCATATTCCTTTAAGGCTGAGCTTAAACGGGAAATAATTCTTGCGTATAAGTAAGCCTTTAACTTGGATGCCTTATATCTTACGTCCACGTTCTCGTGAGGCGGTACCCACTTTTCGCGGTAGTAAATTTCATACTCACGCTTGAAAGCTTCGCTGTAGCCGCCGTAATCCCAGAATTCAGGTTCCTCCATATGGATAGCCTCAACACCTGCATCTACAGCGGGCTTTAATTTTTCCGTTAAATAATCCGCAAATGCTACCGTGGGAACCATATAGGGCATTCTGCCGTGCATAATATCCTTGCCTGTTCTTGCTCGCTGACTTTCGTCCCAATGGTTTCTGCCGTCAATTTCGCCGTCCAGATAATCGAAGTACATACCCCATGCAACACCCGTCATAAGGTGAACAACGTAGCCTTTCTCCTTAAAAGATTTGACTCGGGGTGCGAAATCGAAATCGATACCGTAAATCATAACAAAATCGTTACCGAAGTCCACTTCAGGTGTGCACTCACCTGTGGGGTGATGCTCGGGTCCGTGCTGGTAACCTGTTAATTCTTCACGTCTGTCTCTTATGTATGCCATATTTTTCCTCCTATATAAAAATAAAATTACACTTGCAACTAATATTATTATAAGACCTTTTTCAAAAGAGATATATAAACTATTTTAATTTTTATATTGCATTAGATTAAGAAAAGCGCAGTTTTTGTTAACTGCGCTTTCCATAATTATACTAAGTAAATTTCAGCATTTCGCTTTATAAACTCGTAGCTGCTTTGGGGGGTAAATTTCAAAACTACTCTGTAGGAATAATCTATAATTTTGCTGAACTTATATTCCTCTGAAGCTTTGTTCACTTCTTTCTTTTCTACAAATTCCAAATCAGTACCGTTAAACACCCATACCTCGTAGCTATCAAGACCCATACTGTCAAACTTAATTAGGTTAAAGGGATAAATTCCGCCTAAATTTATATCCATTGTGTAAGTGTCCCGGGTAATTTTAGCCGCGCCAAGCTTAAGGATATCCTTTTTAAAGCTTACTTTTTCCTCGTTTTTGCTTTCTACATTATATAGCCCAACACTTCGTATCAAGGGTAAAGTCTCAAATGCGCTGATATCAAGCCTTATTTTATTGGTTTTCACACTTCCGAAATTCTCAATAAAGGTAAAGCCCACACACTCACCCTCAGTAACGGTAGTCCACTCGCCCTCAATTAAGGCGCTTAATTTAAAGCCTTTTATATGGTGGCCGTACTCTATGACCTCCTGAAGCTTAACTGTGTTAAACTCCTTTTCTTCATTGAAAGTGAATTCAACAAAAGGAGCTTTATCCTCCAAACAGAAAGCAAAGAAGCTGTCATAATTACCGTCAACAAGGTTTTCCTTTAAATAATCCTCTGAATAAGCGCTGCTTACCTTTATTGCAGCTTCCTTTAAAAGATTATTTTCAAAGGAATTCTTTAAGTTCTTGCTAAATTCCTTAGCAGAAGCTATATCAATTTCGCTTATAAGACCGCGTTTGTCAGGCGGGAAATTCAAAAGCAAGCCTGCGTTCCTGCCAACGGAATTTAAATAGAGCTTCATTAAATTCTCGGGACTTCTTACAAATTCATCCTGCTCCTTGTGGTAGAACCAACCGGGTCTTATGGAGACGTCCACCTCGGCAGGAGCGAATTTTTCTCCGTCAAATTTACCTGTGTTCAGTTCGCTTGTTATTTCCTTAATAATGGAGCTTTCATCAATATTTGCAAAGCAAGGTTTACCTGCCACACCTTTTTCGTTACCTACCCAGCGGACGTCAGCTACGGGAGCAGAACCCATGGCACCGAATATAACCGCCTGAGGCTGAAGGCTGTGGACAGTGTTCTCCCACTTTCTCCAATCGTAGTCAGCACCCATACTGCCGGCGCCGTCCCACCAGATGTCCCATATCTCGCCGTAATTTGTTAAAAGCTCTCTTAATTGATTATTGTAGTATTCCGTGTATGCTGCTGTGCCGTAGGTTTTTTCGTGACGGTCCCAGGGTGAAAGGTAAAAGCCTGCCTTCATCCCGAATTCACGGCAGGCATCGGTAAATTCCTTAGCTACGTCCCCTTTACCGTCCTTCCACTTGCTGTTTTTTACACAGTAGTCGGTATATTCACTTTGCCAAAGGCAGAAACCGTCGTGATGTTTTACCGTTAAAATGGCGGAAGTAAAGCCTGCCTCCTTTAAATTCTTTATCCATTGACGGCAGTCAAGCTCTGTGGGATTGAATAAATCGGGGTCAGCATCTCCCTCACCCCATTCCTTATCGGTAAAGGTGTTCATTCCGAAGTGGATAAACGCCATCAAATCCCTTTTATACCACTCAATATGCCTTTCGTTTGGCAGAGGACTTAATTTAAATTCTTCTATATTATAAATATCTTTCATATAAACACCGCCTTTAGATAATCTTAACATAAAGCTAAATTTTTTCATTAAACAATTTTCAGTATTTGATTTCACAATTTTAATTTTTGTGTTATACTGAATTAAATAAATAAAAAGGAAACCGTTATGCCGAATAAAGCCTTTCTTGAAATTACCAACGCCTGCAATTTAAATTGCAGCTTTTGCCACAAAACTAAAAGAGATATTAAATATATAAGCAAAGAGGAATTTTTAATAGCCGCCCAAAAAGTAAGAGGCTTTGCAGATTACCTTTACTTCCACCTAATAAGTGAGCCATTACTGCACCCCGATTTAGCCGAGTTTTTCAAAATAGCTTACGAGCTTAAATTCAAAGTGATACTGACAACCAACGGCACCCTCCTTAAAAAGAGAGAGGAGGTTTTACTAAACTCCCCTTCCCTGTTTAAAGTAAGCATCTCCCTTCACAGCTTTGAAGCCAACGAAATGGGTATGGACATAGACACTTATTTAAAGGATTGCTTTGAATTTTGCAGTAAAGCCTCCCAGAAAGGCGTTATTTCCGTTATGCGCCTTTGGAATTCAGGGGGCAAGGATAAGCTTAACAGCCATATTTTGGAAAGTATGCATTCCTTTTTTAAAGGTGAATGGAAGGAAATTTACTCCGGCTACAAAATAAAGGAGAAGGTTTTCCTTGAGTGGGGCGAAAAATTCGACTGGCCCGACATTGACAGTGAGGAAATAAGCGGCAACATAAGCTGCTACGGTTTAAGGGACCAGATTGGTATACTTTCAAACGGCACCGTTGTGCCCTGCTGTTTAGACAGCAACGGCGTAATAAACCTTGGCAACATTTTCACCGACAATTTAGAGGATATCTTAAATAGCGAAAGAGCTAAGAATTTAAAAGAATCCTTTATAAAAAGAAAGGTCTGCGAGGAGCTTTGCAGGAAATGCGGCTACGCAAGCAAGAAGAAATATTAAAAGCTTCGGGCGCAAAACCCGAAGCTCTTTTTTAATTAAAATCCTATTTTTTTACCGCTTGACTTTTTGGGAGGAACGTAGTCGATTATATCCGCCTCGGTAATTGTAAGCATATCCTGCTGACTGATGTTTCTCATAAAGCCAACTCTTACCGCCTGCCTTTCAAGTATCTTTTCGAAGAAATTACGTACATCTCTGGCGTTACCGAAGTTCGCACCCTTGTTTTCAGCTAAAAGCACAAGGTAATTTTCAGCTGCCCTTTTGGCACCCTCAGTAAGCTCGAAGCTATACTTATTGCACATTGATATAAATATCTCGTAAAGCTCAGAAGCATTATAATCGGGGAAATCAATATATTTATTAAACCTTGATTCCAAACCAGGGTTACTGCCTATAAAGCTTGCCATATTCTCGCTGTAGCCTGCAACAATAACTATAAGATTGTCGCGGTGGTCCTCCATCTCCTTAAGCAGAGTGTCAATAGCCTCCTGACCGAAATCCTTGCCGTTATCGTTTTTGGAAAGAGTGTAAGCCTCGTCAATAAATAAAATACCGCCGTAGGCCTCTTTAATTTTATTCTGCGTTTTCACAGCTGTATGACCTATGTACTCACCTACTAAATCGCCGCGGCTGACTTCTACCACGTGACCCTTGGGAAGCACACCTGCCTCATAATAAAGCTGACCCATAATTCTTGCCACAGTTGTCTTGCCTGTACCCGGGTTACCCGTAAATACCATATGCCTTGAAGTGGAAACAGTCTTAAGTCCCATTTCCTCACGCATTTTCTGCATTTTTACAAGACCTACAGTGCTCTGAACCTCCTGCTTAACGCTTTCCATACCAATAAGGGCATAAAGCTTATCAAGAGCGCTTTCTTCGTTCTTTTTCTCTGCCTCGTTTTCAAATGGCAGAATATCCTCGCCCGTAATAGTCTTTACACTTTCGGGACTTAAATTCTGCTGTGTTGCAATTCTGCTTGCCTGACGCAGAAGCACCTTTTCAAAGAAGTTTCTTACGTCTCTTGCATTACCGAAGTGTTCGTCCTTATTTTTCTCCATAGCTTCAAGGTAAGCTTCCGCCTTAACCTGAGCTTCATCATCTAAAATAAGGTCGCTTTTAATGCAAAGGCGCTGGAATATAGCAGCAAGCTCCTCCTTATTGTAGTCGGGGAACTCGATATAAGTGTTGAACCTTGATTCCAAGCCCGGGTTACTGCCGATGAACTTCTTCATCTCGTTGGTGTAGCCTGCGGCAATAACGATAAGGTCGTCACGGTGGTCCTCCATCTCTTTAAGGAGAGTGTCAATTGCCTCCTTACCGAAATCCTTCTCGTCACCGTTTACAAGGGTATAAGCCTCGTCGATAAACAACACACCGCCGTAGGCTTCTTTAATTTTCTTCTGCGTTTTCACAGCGGTCTGACCTATGTATTCAGCTACTAAATCGCCGCGGCTGACTTCAACCACGTGACCCTTGGGGAGCACACCAGCCTCACTGTAAAGCTGACCCATTATTCTTGCCACGGTGGTCTTGCCTGTGCCGGGGTTACCTGTGAACACCATATGTCTTGAAGTGGAAACAGTTTTGAATCCCATATCCTCACGGACCTTCTGCATTTTCACAAGGTCAATAACGTTTTTAACTTCCTTCTTGACGCTGTTAAGGCCTATTAAGGAATTCAGCTCATCGATGGCACTTACTTCATTCTTCTTAACACCCGTCTCATAGGGCATAATGTCGGAGCCGACTATGGTCTTGATGCTCATAGGACTTAAATTCTGCTCCATGGCAATTCTGCTTGCCTGACACATAAGCACCTTTTCGAAGAAATTACGTACGTCACGGGCGTTACCGAAGTTTTCGTCCTTGTTTTTCTCCATTGCCTCAATGTAATTTTCCATATTTACACGGGCGTTTTCAGTAAGGATAAGTCCGTACTTTTTACAAATGCTGTTGAAAATTGCTATAAGCTCCTCTTTATTGTAGTCGGGGAACTCTATATAGGTGTTGAACCTGGATTCTAAACCGGGGTTACTGCCGATGAATTTTTTCATCTCGTTGGTGTAGCCTGCGGCAATGACGATAAGGTCGTCGCGGTGGTCCTCCATCTGCTTAAGCAGGGTGTCAATCGCCTCTTTACCAAAGTCCTTTTCGCCGCCGTTTGCAAGGGTATAAGCCTCGTCAATAAACAGCACACCGCCGTAAGCTTCCTTGATTTTGTCCATTGTCTTGGTAGCTGTCTGACCGATATAGTTGGCAACAAGGTCGCTTCTGTCAACCTCAACAAGGTGGCCTGAACTTAACACGCCTATCTCCTTATAAAGGCTTGCAATAATTCTTGCCACGGTGGTTTTGCCTGTGCCGGGGTTACCTGTGAAAACAAGATGCTTGGAGGTAGGAATCTGCTTCATACCCATCTGTTCACGAAGCTTCTGGATTTTTATATGGTTGATTGTATTTTCAACGCTCTGCTTAACGCTTAAAAGACCGATAAGGGAATTTAATTCCTCCATAGGAGTTAATTCCTTTTTCTGCTCGTTCTTTACTTCCTTCTTTTCTTCATTCTTCTCCTCGGGTTTTACCACGTTTTCCTTGGGAGGTGTGTAATTCCAGCCGTTATTATTATTGTTGTTATTATTTTTAAATGCGTTTTTTATGAAATCGTCTATATTACTACCGATTGCCTTATTGATTCTTTCAAGGTTTTTGCCGGCATTGGGGTCACCCATATTAATCGCCCTCTGGCAATATTCCTTGGCTTTATTTAAGTCCTTATCCACACCCGTGCCGAATTCATAACATTCGCTGAGCCTTCTGTAACCGTTGTAGCTGCCCAATTCACCTGCTTTTCTGTACATTTCGGCAGCCTTTTTCTGGTCCTTATTATAATAGTTACCGAAATAATAAAGGATACCCAAGTTGTTTATGGCATCGGCATTGTTTTTTTCTGCAGCCTTTTCGTACCACTCAGCAGCTTTTGCATAATTAGCTTCTACACCCGTACCGTTGTGGTAGAACATTCCAACCTTGAAGCAAGCTTCGGGGTAATTCATCTTCGCTGCGGTAAGATAATTATCAAAAGCCTTCTTCAAATCCTTATTAACACCGTTTCCGAATTCATAGCAAAGAGCTATATTATAATAACCGCCGGGTTTATTAAAGCTTGCAGCCTTCTGGTACCATTCAAAGGATTTTTTAAGGTCCTTATTAACACCGTAACCGTTACTATAGCAGTAACCAACCTTTACCATACCGTCGGCATCGTTCTTTTGGGCTATCTTTAAATATAAATCAAAGGCTCTTTTATAATCGACAGCCGTTCCTCTTCCGTAGAAATAGCACTGCGCTAAATTGTAGATACTGTCGTTATCCCCCTGGTCAGCCGCTTTTTTATAGTACTCAAAGGCTTTCTGATAATTAACCGCTACACCATCACCGTTATAATAGAGGTTGCCAAGGGTTCTTTGTGCGTATGCCATACCCCTGTTTGCGGCTTCTGTGTACAATTCAACAGCTTTATTTATATTCTTAGATACGTACCTGCCGTACTTATAACAATCACCGAGGTTAACGGTTCCGAAATTATTTCCCTTGTTATGAGCTTTTGCGAAATAATTATATGCCTTTTCGTAGTTGATAGGCACACCTGAGCCGTCACGGTAAATAATACCCAAATTATTTGTGGAAGCGGATATTCCGGCTTTCTCCGCCTTTTCATACCATTCTATAGCCTTTGGAATATTCTGTCCGGTACCCAGACCGTAATGGTAACAGTAAGCAAGCAGATGGTAAGCCTCCGTGCTTTTCTTTTCAGCTGCCTGAGTAAGGGCTATAACCGCATTATCGTAATCCTTTTTATTATAATAATTAAGACCTTTGTTATATAAAGCATCCGCTCTTGACAAAATGTTCACTCTCCGTAAATCGTATATGCATATAGAATACCATAACAGCTAAATATTAGCAATATTCCCAAATAAAAATATTTTAAAAAGAAGAAAAAAGTGTTGACAAATTGAAATCTTACTGATATAATAGTCAAGTCGAGTTGAGAAAGACTCGCAAACAGCAATAAGCTGGTGTAGCTCAGTTGGTAGAGCAGCTGATTTGTAATCAGCAGGTCGGGGGTTCGAGTCCGTCCACCAGCTCCATTTTTTAACGAGTCTGTATATCGGACTCGAACCCTGAGAGGGTGAGCATCGTATA
>JAGBID010000006.1 GCA_017935165.1 Clostridia bacterium | reverse complement strand
TATACGATGCTCACCCTCTCAGGGTTCGAGTCCGATATACAGACTCGTTAAAAAATGGAGCTGGTGGACGGACTCGAACCCCCGACCTGCTGATTACAAATCAGCTGCTCTACCAACTGAGCTACACCAGCTTATTGCTGTGACGAGCTTCTCAACTCGACTTGACTATTATATCAGTAAGATTTCAATTTGTCAACACTTTTTTACTATTTTTTCAATAATAAAAAGGCTTACCTTAAAAAAGGAAAGCCTTATAAATTTATCCTAATATTACTTTTATTAAAGTCTGCGCATAAACACGTGCAAGAAAATCATTTGGATGATTTACGTTATTGCCGGACATATCGTAGTAACGCTTCTTTTCAAGTAAAGCTTTATGAACAGAAGTAACAGGGATTACGTCAAGATGTGCAGATTCATTAAAGATCTTTTTAAATGCTGCTTCGTGGTGTTCCTGATTACCCCAGAAACCTTTAAGTCTGAAATGAGGAAGCATAGTAGCCACAACCGCTATATCACAATCGGGGCAAGCATCATTTACTTTTTCCACTATCTGCTTTTTAAGCTCTGCAACTTCGCAGGGTTCCAAACCCGGGTCGTTCATACCAAAAGCAAGCACAAGTAAATCGGGAGAATAATTAATTATGTTCTCCTCAACTGTATCAAGACCCCATCTTGTATTCCTGCCACCAAGACCTGTATTAATATAATTAACCTTAGCATTCTTATATTTCTCTGCCATATAATGAGTAAGCATCTGGCACCAGCTTTCAGCATAAGGTTCAAAACCCATTATACCGCTGGAATTAGCACCGTAAGTGATACTGTCGCCAAAGAAAAGGACTTTTACCTCTTCCCCATTTTCAAGCTTTTTTACGAATCGGTCAAATTTATTTGATTTCTCAGGAATAAAGCCGTTCCAATTATCCTTATGTTTATAAGTTACAAAAACCTGACGTTTAAACATAAAATCGCCTTCGCCAAACATTATGTACTTATATCCGGGTACAGTAGTTTCAAAAAACTTACCGGGCTCAGGATTTTCAGGATAAAATTCACTCAAAGTAGTTTCATATATTCTTGAATTTTCAGTAATACAAATTTTACCATTCTTTATTTCGTAATCGACACCTTCCTGATACTCAGTTTTTAAGTCGCAGGATAAAACGGATATTACTTTTTCAGGATAATAAAGAAGAGGAGCTTCCCTTTCATCCACAAACATAACGGACTCATTATATACTGTATCACCTTCCCATAAAGGAAGAGTGTAAGTTTCTAAATTATATTTTCTGTATTCCATCATAAAATCACCTATTAATATCTGCCGTGAAGAAAATTTTCAAGCGGCTTATAAACAAGCACAGTTACCAAAGTGCTTATCATACCTTTTATAAATGTAAATGGCACATTAAACATTAAAAGAGCCTTAATTAGATTCAATTCAGTGGGATCAGTACCAACCATAGGATTTATAGCATGATACATACCGAGAATGGCTTCCAATGGAAGGAAATTGAAATAAATTGGGTATGTAATAAAGAAGTTCGTAAAAACACTGAAAAAAGCCATCGCAAGTGCACCGATAGTAGCACCTAAAATAGCACTCTTTCTTGTTTTATTTACAGAATAAATATATCCTGCAGGCAGTACAAAGAAACAGCCAAGAAGGAAATTGGATAATTCACCGATTCCGCTTGTTGTGGTGAAGAATAAATTTATCGCATTCTTAACAAAGCATACACAAGCACCGCTTATAGGTCCCATAACAAAGGACGCTATCAAAGCAGGAAGCTCAGATAAATCTAATTTTATGAATGAAGGCATTAACGGAACGTTTATGCTGAAGAACATAAGCACCGTACTTGCTGCAGCTAAGATTGCAGTAAGTGTTAATTTTTTTACATTTATTGACATATTTACACCGACTTTCTTAACTTTTAAAGAAGTAAGCCGTAAATATATA
The DNA here is from genome assembly GCA_017935165.1 of Clostridia bacterium. Taxonomy (GTDB): domain Bacteria; phylum Bacillota; class Clostridia; order Oscillospirales; family Acutalibacteraceae; genus SIG603. Next base: position 523 of record JAGBID010000006.1, on the reverse strand, counting down.
TGCAGAACTTACGGAATAAATCAAAAAGGTGCCCTGCAAAAACAGGGCACCAAAGTTGACTTAAAATTACTTCTTCTATCATCCGGACTATACCGTCGGCTCAGGAATTACACCTGATCAACTGCTAAGCAGGTCGCGGGCTTTACCGCCGGTGAGGAATTACACCTCGCCCTGAAGAATATTTTAGTGATATTTAATTAGTTGATAGCTGTAACAACGCCGGAACCAACTGTTCTACCACCTTCACGGATAGCAAAACGGAGGCCTTCTTCAATAGCGATAGGAGTGATGAGCTCAACGTTCATAACAACGTTGTCACCAGGCATGCACATTTCTGTGCCCTCGGGAAGAGAGATAACACCTGTAACGTCTGTTGTTCTGAAGTAGAACTGAGGACGGTAGTTATTGAAGAAAGGAGTATGACGGCCGCCTTCTTCCTTGCTTAATACGTAAACCTGACCAGCAAACTTTGTGTGGGGGTGGATTGAGTTGGGCTTAGCAAGAACCTGGCCACGCTCGATAT
>JAGBID010000073.1 GCA_017935165.1 Clostridia bacterium | reverse complement strand
TTTAAGATAACGGGCAAAAACGCCGAAATCCGTGAAATACTTAAAAATATAGATTGCCTTATGCGTGAAAAATTTAACTTTAAGCATAAATTAACAAGGGTGGAAAGCACCAAGTTAATGCTTGATATGATAAACGAATGTATTGAGGAGCGCATAAAGGAAAATAAGGAAAACGAAAAAAAGGTAATAAATATAGATTTAAGCAAGCTTCAGAATATCAGGGATGTCTCCTTAATTACACAAAACAAGCTGATAGTTGAGGAGGAAGAGGATATATCGGAAGAAAATCTTACCTTCCTTCCCGAAGAGGAAGCGGAACTATTTACGGAAACAGAAAATGAGGTAACCGAAATTATAAAAGATACCGCACAAACAAAGGAAGAAAATCCTGATATTACAAACGAAACAGACTTAAGTGATGATGAATTTAAGTTTACCTCAATGCTTGTAAGGGATGAAAATTATAAGGAATATTTAAAAAGCCGCGGCATAATGCTCTCGGTTATTATCGACAGCGTCAACGAAAAGCTTTTTGATGTTTTCGGCGACATGGTAATTGATTTTGACGGCGAAACACCTGAAATCATTGAGGATTATATAGACGAACTGAAAGGACTGTTAAAAATATGAAAGTGCCAAAAAGAATAGCTACTGTTATCATAAATGCCTTAAAAGGCGGCGTTGTACCCAGAATCGGACTGCCTTACATTACAGTTGGCAGGGAACAGGAGATAAACGCCTTCCTTCACGATATTGAAATTATCGAGGATGCAGGCGCAGCCTTCAGGTTTGTTGCAGGCAGGTACGGCAGCGGTAAAAGCTTCTTACTGCAAACAGTCCGTAACTATGCTATGGATAAAAACTTCGTTGTTGCGGATGCGGACCTTTCACCCGAAAGACGTCTGCAGGGCACCAAGGGTCAGGGCTTGGCTACATATAAGGAGCTTATAAAGAATATCTCCACCAAAACAAGACCCGAGGGCGGAGCTCTCACCTTAATTCTGGACAGATGGATAAACACCGTACAAAGCGAGGTTATGGCAGAAAATAACATAAGCTTTGAAAGTGAAAAATTACTTCCCTTAACCGAGAAAAAAATAAGGGAGGTTATAAACGCCTTAAGCGATATGGTCCACGGCTTCGATTTCTCACGCCTTTTGTCACTTTACTATAAAGCCTATATAAACGGCGACGATGAATTAAAGGGCAAGGTAGTCAAGTGGTTCAGAGGCGAATATAACTTAAAAAGCGAAGTTAAGGCAGAGCTTGGCATAAACATTTTAATTACCGACGACGATTGGTACGAATACATCAAGCTTTTTGCTATGTTTTTAAAGAAAGCAGGCTATAAAGGTCTTATCATCTTAATTGACGAGCTTGTAAACATCTACAAAATCCCCAACTCCATCACACGCCAGTATAATTACGAAAAGATTTTAACAATGTATAACGATACTCTACAGGGTAAGGCTCAGTATTTAGGCATAATTATGAGCGGCACTGTCCAGTGTATTGAGGATACAAGGCGCGGTATTTATAGCTACGAGGCTTTAAAGTCCCGCCTGGAGCAGGGCAGGTTCGGTAACGAAAACTTAAAGGATATGTTGGCGCCCGTTATAAAGCTTTCTCCCTTAACTTACGAGGAAATGCTTGTTTTAATCGAAAAGCTTTTAAACATCCATTCGGAGCTTTACGGCTACACACCTTCATTAACAGAGGACGATTTAATCGACTTTATCAAGATTGAGTATTCACGCATCGGTGCGGACACCAACATCACACCCCGTGAAGTCATAAGGGACTTTATCGAGCTTATAAACATCATCTACCAGAATCCCGGCCTTTCCGTAAAATCCATTCTCGGCAGCGAGGATTTTGCCTTCAGCAAGGCGGATATCGGTGAAGTCAAAGCCGACGAAGAATTTGCAGAATTTGAAATTTAAGGTGAATTATGGACGTTTTTTCACGCTATGCACCCTTTATTCAGGATTTTATATATCAGAACGATTGGCAAAGTCTGCGTGCAGTTCAGGTAGCTGCAGGCGAGGCTATATTCGGCACGGATGAAAACGTGCTCATAACAGCCTCCACAGCTTCAGGTAAAACGGAGGCTGCCTTTTTCCCTATACTTACTTTATTTACTGAGGATATGCCGTCATCTGTAGGCGCAATTTACATCGGTCCCTTAAAGGCGCTTATCAACGACCAGTTCTCCCGCCTTAACGACCTTTGCAAGGAGGCGGATATCCCGGTGTGGCATTGGCACGGGGACGTTGCCCAAAGCCATAAGAATAAGCTTTTAAAAAAGCCTTCGGGAATTTTGCAGATCACTCCCGAATCTTTGGAGGCTCTGCTTCTGCATAAGCACGCCTATATAAGCAAGCTTTTCGGCGACTTAAGGTTTATAGTTATTGACGAGGTTCACTCCCTTATGCGCGGCGACAGAGGCGGTCAGACCCTTTGCCTTATTGAAAGGCTCTCCAAAATGGCAGGCGTAAATCCCAGGCGTATCGGACTTTCCGCCACAATAGGCGACCCTGAAAATACAGGCAGGTTTTTGGCTCAGGGTACAGGCAGGGGTACAATTATCCCCAAAATTGAAAATAAGGGCACCAAGTGGCGCCTTTCAATGGAGCATTTCTATAAGGGTCACCTTTCCCCTGCAGGGGAGGATGAAATCGGCGAAGCCCTTCCTGTCCTTGATATGAAAACCGACGAGGCTCCCAAAAATGCCGACCCGGGTATGGCGTATATATTCGAGCATACAAGGGGTAAAAAATGCCTTGTTTTCGTGAATTCCCGTGAGGAATGCGAGGCTGTTACCACCACCCTCAGGCAGTACTGTGAGGAAAATCATGAGGCGGACAGATTCCTGATTCACCACGGCAACCTCTCCGCATCATACCGTGAGACCGCCGAGGAGGTTATGAAGGACGAAACACAGTTCCAGACCACCGTAACCACCGCCACCTTGGAATTGGGTATTGATATAGGCAGGCTGGAAAGAGCCTTTCAGATAGGCGCACCCTTTATGGTAAGCTCCTTTTTACAGCGAATGGGCAGAACGGGCAGACGTAATTTACCTCCCGAAATGTGGTTCGTAATTGAGGAGGATGTTCCCGAGGCAAGGGCAATGGTACCCGCCACAATCCCGTGGCAGCTGCTGCAGGGTATTTCCCTTGTTCAGCTTTACGTGGAAGAAAAATGGGTTGAACCCACTAAGCTGGACAGATTACCTTTCAGCCTTCTTTACCACCAGACTATGAGTACCCTTGCATCCTGCGGTGAGATGAGTCCCGCGGCTTTAGCCTCCCGAG
>JAGBID010000072.1 GCA_017935165.1 Clostridia bacterium | reverse complement strand
TCCCAATTGTCATAAGCTTTCTTTAAAGCATAAACCTGACCGTCAGCAACAGGGTACTGACCTAAATCGTGGGGAGCATAGTCGCAAGCCCATACGGGGAGGTTTGCAAATTCAATTATACCATTCATTAAGCCTTCAGCAAGAACGGGATTGTAGCAGAAGAACAAAGGTGAAGAGGGGTAAGAAACGTCAACTGTGTTTATACAGCCGTTCGACTTACATTCCTTAGAAAGGAATAAGATTTTGCCCTTATTGTTTCTTACTAATTTATGGGCAGCCATAACCTGGCGGAGAGCCGCGCATAAAATAAACTGATAGTCCTCACCGTACTTAGCACCGTCGTTTAAAATTTTCTCGTTCCATGCGCTTATCTTATTAAATAAGCACTCTTTATTCTCGATATAGTAGGTGATAACCTCAAAGATATCCGCCCATTTTTCTGTCCATAAGCCCTTAAGTCTCTGACCTAAGTATTCGATACTCTCGATATCATCGGAAGAAAGGATATCACAGAAATTTACCTCAGCCTTAGCGTCAAGCTCAGCTTCGTGTACGGATACAAGACCTGTGCCTTCTGCGTACTCAACATTTTCAGCTGTTAAGTAGTAAACGCCCCACTCAGCGCCTACTAAGTCGCCTGTAGTTGAAAGGAGATTCTGCTCCTTAACGCCCATACCCTTTGTTACTAAGCCTGCAGTCTTCTTGCACTCATACTCAATAATGTCCTGGGGCACCTTATCGAAGCAAAGACCCTTGTCCATTGTAAAAGTAAGCTTAATATCAAGCTTAGCATCTGTTTTATTTGTTACCTTGTAGTCAAAATAGCCTGCAGGAGCGGAAATAAGGTATAAATCGTCCATAGCGCCTGCTGACCAGAAATTACATTCAAGAATAATTTCGTCATTCTCAAATGTATAGGTAGTTACGTAGGGCTTAACTTTAACGTCTGCCTGAGGGATAACTTCCTCCTGACCAAGACCCATAAAACGGTAAGCTTTGCCGTTAACGGAAATTTTACCAAGGAGCTTTTTCTCGGTATTACACCAAAGAACTGTCTCGGTATCATAGAGTCTGTCCGCAGGACTCCAGATAGTAAATGAAGGGTCAACCGTAATAAGAGGAAAAGCGGGTAATCTTGTCATTGCCATAATAATTCCATCCTTAAAAAATTCGTTCATTAGGCATTTGCCTATTCTTTCCTTTCTATTATATTCGCTATCAATGGTTTTTTCAACAAAAAGCGGTAATTTATGAATTTATTTTTAACTTTCCTGAGTACATATTGACAGAAAACCAGAACTGTATTATTATAATAGTACAATAGTAATAAGAGAGGTTAAAGATGGCTTGGGTACTTGATCAGAACACACCTATTTATATACAAATAATGGAAGAGGTTATAAAAAGAATAATAACGGGAATTTACCCGCCCGGCAGCCAGATACCAAGCGTAAGGCTCCTTGCTCTGGAGGCGGGCGTAAACCCCAACACAATGCAAAAAGCCTTAACTGAGCTTGAAAGAAGCGGCATATTAAACGCCCACAGAACAAGCGGCAGGTTTGTAACCACCGATGCGGAGCTTATTAAGGAGCAAAGGATTAACTTAGCAAAAAGCCAGACACTGAATTACCTTAATAATATGAAGGGTCTTGGACTTACAAAAGATGAAATTATAAAGCTTTTAAATGAAGAAAATATTTAAGGGAGGAAACATTATGAACAACATACTTGAAATTCGCGGTCTTACAAAAAATTTCGGCAGTAAAAACGTGCTGAATGACATAAACCTTTCTATTGAAAGAGGCAGGATAACAGGACTTTTAGGACCTAACGGCGCAGGCAAAACCACACTTTTGAAGCTTATTTGCGGCCTTATTAAGGAAAGCAGCGGCGAGATTTTAATTGACGGCTTACACCCCTCGGAAAAAACCAAGGCAATTGTTTCCTTTTTACCCGATAAGGATTATTTTTCGGGCAGCGAAAGGGTAATTGACACCGTGGATTTCTTCGCTGACTTTTATAAGGATTTTAATAAGGGAAAGGCAATAAGCCTGCTGCAAAGCCTTAATATAGATATAAACGCCAAGTTCAAGACCTTAAGCAAGGGTATGCGTGAAAGAGTTCAGCTTATTTTAACAATGAGCAGGGAGGCCGCCCTATACCTTCTTGACGAGCCTATAGGTGGTGTTGACCCTGCCGCAAGGGACTATATCTTACATACTATAATGACTAACTATAACCCGAACGCCGCGGTAATAATCTCCACCCACCTTATAAACGAGGTTGAGAACATTTTGGACGACGTTATTTTCCTTAAGCACGGCAGTGTACTCCTCCACAAGAGTGTGGACGGAATAAGAGAAAATGAAGGCAAAAGTGTGGACGCTTACTTCAGGGAAGTTTACGGAAATATGTATTTCTGATTTTAAGAAAGGAGTAAATATTTATGTTAGGTAAAATTATCAAGCAGGAATTTAAAGGCACCTGGAAATTTTTCGCAGTTTCCTTTTCAGCATTCACACTGGCAGTTATAGCCTTAAGGCTTACTGTAGAGCCCTATATGTCAAATATAAACAGCCCCGGTATATTGGGTACCGTATTTTTCATTATAATGCTCCTTGCCTTTATCGTTATAACGGCGCTTTTTTCCTTTACACCTACCCTTGTAAACGTGATAAGGTTTTATAAAACCACGGTAACAACAAGGGGCTATTTGACCCACACCCTGCCCGTTTCCACCGATAAGCTTATTTTAGGCAAGCTTATTGTGGCATCGCTTTGGCAGCTTCTTACCACTCTTTATGCAGTTGCCGCCTTTGTGATACTGTTTTTCAGCCTTAATATTTTCGACCCCTACCTTATCGGCTACGACCTGACAAGCGTAATAGGACGCATAATCACAGCGGATTCCAAAGCCTTTGCCACGGTTATACTGATAATAGTATCCTCCTTCATTACAATGATAAGCGCGGTTTTAAAATTCTACTGCGCTATGAGCATTGGCCAGAGCTTTAATAAAAACAAGGTGCTTTTCTCCATACTTGCTTATTTGGGCATACATATTATATGTTCTATCGTTGGTACCTGCTTTGGCGTAAGCACCACCATAACCTTGCAGTTAAACACCTTCACCCCGCAGATGATGGAAATACTTATAAGCATCTTAAAAGCCTTCTTTATGCCTGCCATAAAGCTTATAGTTATCGACCTTGCTTTCGCAGCCGCTTACTATATACTTACAAGGCATTTCCTTAAAAACAAGCTTAACCTTTCATAAGGAGAATTATATGGTACAATTTTCGGATTTAATAATGGTGCTGTGCTTCATTTTCGGACTTTCATATATTTTATTTCCCCATCTTATGTGGAAAATAC
>JAGBID010000071.1 GCA_017935165.1 Clostridia bacterium | reverse complement strand
TGCCTGCCATTAAGATGGCACGGAATGAGGCATCGTGAGGCTCTAAGAAGTGAACGTCACCTGTTGCAACAACGGGCTTACCTAACTTTTCACCTATTCTTACAATAGTTCTGTTATACTCCCTTAACTGCTCCTCATCACACTCGCCGTTTCTGACCATAAACATATTATTGCCTATGGGCTGAATTTCAAGGTAGTCGTAATAATCGGCTATTCTGCAAAGCTCGTCGAAAGGTTCGCCCTTTATCATAGCTCTGAAAAGCTCGCCTGCCTCACAGGCAGAACCTATAATAAGACCTTCACGGTGTGCATCAAGGTAGCTTCTTGGAGTTCTGGGACGTTTGAAGTAATAAGTCAAATGTCCCTCAGAGATAATCTTATATAAATTTTTAAGACCTGTTAAATTCTTTACCAGAATTATCTGATGGTATGAAGGTAGCTTCTTGGGGTCACCACCGGCAAGCGAGGTGTTAAGCTCGCTTAAATCAGATATCTTCAGGTCTTCTTTGAATCTGACAAGAAGGCACTTGAAAATCTCGCCTAAAATATTGGCATCATCCACAGCGCGGTGATGGTTAAATTCAGGCAGCTTAAGGTACTTTGCCACAGTATCAAGCTTACAGTTCTTAATATCCTTAAGCATTGAGCGGCAAATGGAAACTGTATCAATATATGTATAGTTAAAAGGAATACCCGTTCTTTCTCCTGCTGCCCTTAAGAAAGATACGTCGAAATCTGCGTTATGGGCAACGAAAACAGGATTTTCACCGCAGAATTCATAGAAGGCTTTTAATGCCTCTGCTTCATAAGGAGCAGCCTTGACCATCTCGTTTGTAATACCCGTAAGCTCAGTTATCTTTGCGGGAATATCCTTTTCAGGGTTTACAAAGCTTGAAAATTTATCGACTATTTCGCCGTTTCTGATTTTAACGGCACCTATTTCCGTAATTCTTTCCATTTTATTGGAAAGGCCCGTGGTTTCAAGGTCGAAGCAAATATATTCGCCGTCAATGTTTCTGTCTATATTTCCTTTGATTGCAGGAACAAGGTCGTTAACAAAATAGGATTCAACGCCGTAAATTATCTTCATGGCGCTGCCTGCTTTTTTAAGCTTTAAGTAGGTGTTCATAGCTTCGGGGAAAGCCTGAGCAACACCATGGTCCGTAATGGCAACAGCCTTCCAGCCCCATTTTTCTGCACGCTTGATAAGGTCACCTGCAGGAGCCATACCGTCCATATCGGACATATTCGTGTGCATATGAAGCTCAACACGCTTCTCGGGACAGGTATCCACAACCTTCACCTTGTCAACCTTGGCAATAGCAGGCTGGCGGATAACGTTTTCTCTATCGTATTTATCGTAGGAAAGCTCACCGTAAACTATAATAGAATCACCTTTACTCAGGGATTCCAGGTCCTTGGTTTTGCCTGCTTCCTCAATAAATTTAAGAGTTATAGAGCCTGTGTAGTCGGTTATATCTATGGAATAAATAACCTTACTCTTGTCACGGGTCTCCTTGCTTTCTATATCAAATATATCTCCCCATACCTTAACAGAGCCTGAATCGGGATGTATTTCACTTATGGGAATAATCTCTTTCTTAGTTACGTTGCCGATAAGAGGTTTCATTGTTTCGGGTATTATCATAGGATAGAGTGCTTTACCCTCACGAACAGAGATATTGCGTTTAGCAGCTTCTTCCTTCATTTTAGCCTCATAGAGCTCCATTTCCTCTATTTTGGCTTCCCTTACCTTCTTTTCTTCCTCGTGGACTATTCTGCCAATGCTGGATTCATCTACACTTCCAACTTTCAGCTTACCGGTGAATTTAACAGCGCAATCTACGTCAAACCACTCTTTAATCAGACGCTGCATTTTAACTCTGACGTTCTTCTTATCCAAAAGCTCAGCTCCGCCGTGGTTAAGCTCGGCGCTAAGCACGCTTCCGTTATAGGTAACAAAAGCATCCTTAAAAGTACCGTTTATGGATGCATCTTCTTCCCTGATTCTTTCAACCAGAGAAGGCATTACATTCTCGTTGAAGCATTCTTTCGGAAAACTTGGTACTATGGACATACTGCCTATACCTGTTTTTTTGGCAATAAGCTGCGCCATAGTCATAATTTCCGTATAAGGAACAAAGGCTGAGTAAGAAACGTACATCTCAACCCTGTTTTCCTTTCTATCTGTATCAAGCGAAAGGACTCTGCCGGATACACAAGCATCCGACAGAGCTTTACTATCAACTATATTTCCAAAAAATTCTTTAATTGTAATCAATATTACTATCCTTCCAAAATCAAATGAATGCGGAAATATTAAAGCTTTTCTACTTCCTTTAAAAGCTCAGGAAGCAGCATATCCTCGGGAACCTTTTTAATTATCTGTCCCTTTTTAAATATAAGACCTTCGCCCTTACCGCCTGCAACGCCTATATCAGCCTCCCTTGCTTCACCGGGACCGTTTACAATACAGCCCATAACAGCAACTGTGATATCCTTATTGCAATCCTTAAGTGCATCCTCGACCTTTTTCGCAAGACCTATAAGGTCAATTCCCGTTCTGCCGCAGGTTGGGCAGGAAACGAACCTTACGCCGCCCCTTAAGTCAAGTGCCTTTAAAATATCCATACCTGCTCTTACTTCCTCTGTACAGTCAGCTGTAAGGGATACCCTGATAGTATCGCCTATGCCCTGCTGCAGAAGACTGCCTATACCGATAGAGGATTTTATAAGACCCATTCTTTCGGTACCGGCCTCGGTAACACCTAAGTGTAAGGGGTAATTACACATCTGCGACATAAGCTTATAAGCCTCAACTGTTTTGCTTACGTCTGAAGATTTTATTGAAATTACTATATCGTTAAAATCAAATTTCTCCAAAAGAGAAACATGGTACATAGCGCTTTCGCATAGAGCTTCAGGTGTGGGAGAACCGTATTTATTAAGTATCTCCTTTTCAACTGAGCCTGAGTTAACGCCAATTCTTATGGGTATATGTCTTTTGGTACATTCCTTGACTACTGCCTCTACTCTGTCGTCGCCGCCTATGTTACCGGGGTTGATTCTTATTTTATCAATACCGGCTTCCGCAGCCGCTAAAGCAAGGCGGTAATCGAAGTGAATATCGGCAACCAACGGGATATTCACTTTATTCTTAATGGCAGGAATAAGCTTAACGGCATCCATATTGGGAATTGCGGCTCTTACAATTTCACAGCCTGCTTTTTCCAAAGCCACAGCCTGATTAACACTGCCCTCTATATCGTAAGCAGGAACGTTTAACATAGACTGCACCTTTATTGTGCTGCCGCCGCCAACCATAACACCGCCGATATTTACAGCTCTTGTAATTTTTCTTTCCGGCATAAGTTTATTCCTCCAAAGCTTTAAAATATAATGGTAAATACATCCTTAAATGCAACAATTATCATAAATATAATTAATATTGCAAAACCGACTGCGTTTATATAACCTTCCACCTTTTCAGGAATCTTCTTTTTGGTTATTGCTTCAATAAGAAGGAAAAGGAAACGTCCGCCATCCAAAGCAGGGAAAGGAATAAGGTTAAATATACCTAAGTTAACTGTTATAAGCACCATTATGGTAATTATATTGTTAACTGCATCCATAATGCCTGTTTTAAGACCTTCGCCTGCAGCTTCCGTAATTACCTGAGCCACACCAACGGGACCTGAAATATCGTTAAAGCCAAACTGTCCCGTGAAAAGTCCGCCTAAAGTAGCATAAACACTTCTGGCTATTGAGTAGGTGTCAAGGAAGGTTTTCTTGGCTACATTGCCAAAGGTTTTTTCTACACCGTAAATACCGAAGTCCAGCTGAACCGAACGCCTGCCTTCCATAATCTCCGTGGAGTCAAGCTTAACAGAATCAAGGAAAACTTCTTCACTTCCGCGCTTTAAAATGATATCCACGTCGTCAGGGTTAGCTGTAGCCAAAGCGAAGCTTAAGTCCCTTTCGGTATAAATGCTGTAGCCGTTAACGGAAACAAAATAGTCGCCTACTTCAGCACCTGCTGCTTCAAGCTTTGAATTCTCGGTAAAATTTGCAATACAGGGAATTCCTAAGAGATCCTGACTGCAGAGTACGATACACATAAGGATAAGACCTAAAATAATGTTCATCACAGCACCTGCTATGATAACTATCATTCTCTGCCATACAGGCTTCTTATTAAAGGAACGTTCATCCTCGGAATCTCCGTCCTCACCCTCTATGGCGCAGAAGCCGCCTATGGGAAAAAGCCTTAAAGTATATAATGTTTCTTTACCTTGCTTTTTAAATATTTTCGGTCCCATACCAAGGGCAAATTCATTTACCTTTATACCGCATAACTTAGCTGTGATAAAGTGACCGAATTCGTGAACAAAGATTATAAGTGCAAAAAGAAGCACTGCTATTATAATAAGTAAAACTGTTGTCATATATTACCTTTCAGTGGGTTATATTTTTTCCGCAGCAGCGATAACAAATTCTCGTGCGTTTCTGTCTGCCTCTATAATACCCTCAACAGTTATATTATCGGTATCTGGCTGATTATTCATAGCTTCTGTAACAATTTCGCCGATATCTGTAAAAGATATCTTTTTGTTAAGGAAAAGCTTAACCGCTTCTTCATCAGCACCGTTTATTGCCGCAGGAGCAAGACCGCCGCGCCTTAAAGCCTCCTTACAGGATGCAAGGCACTTGAAGGTCTTCTCGTCAGCTTTATAGAAGGTAAGCTGCATATAATCCGTTAAGTTAAGCTCCTTAACGGGAGATTCAAATCTATTGGGGTACGTTAAGGCATACTGAATGGGAATACGCATATCAGGCACGCCAAGCTGTGCGATAACGGAATTATCGCAGTACTCAATAAGTGAATGGATAATACTTTCTCTGTGAACAACAACGTCTATATTGTCAAGCTCCGTGTCAAAAAGCCATTTTGCCTCCATTATTTCAAGACCCTTGTTAAACATTGTTGCGCTGTCTATTGTAACCCTTGCACCCATATTCCAGTTGGGGTGCTTAAGTGCCATTTCGGGAGTAACCGCTTTAAGCTCATCTAAACTCTTACCGAAGAAAGGTCCACCTGAAGCTGTTAAGATAAGCTTTTTTATCTGCTCCTTTTTATGGGTACCCTGCATACACTGGAAAATAGCGGAATGCTCGCTGTCCACCGGTAATATGGGCACGTTTTTCTCCCTGGCAATTCTGCAGGCAATAGCACCGCCCGTAACCATGGACTCCTTATTTGCAAGAGCAAGAGGCTTACCTGCCGAAAGAGCTGCTATAGTGGGGAACAAACCAACCATACCGGTAACGCTGTTCAGCACAACGTCACTTTCCTCTAAGGAAGCAACCTCACATAAGCCTTCCTTACCGCAAAGGACTTTCACGTTTGTATCTTTAACTCTTTCTTTTAAGTCTTTGGCAGCATTTAAGTCAAAAACCGCAGCATACTGCGGTTTAAACTCTCTTATCTGTTCTTCCAAAAGCTTTACGTTTGAATGTGCGGCAATACCGCAAAGTTCTATACTGTTCTCACCCTTATCCTTAAGCATTCTTACAACGTCCATTGTCTGGGTGCCTATTGAACCGGTGGAACCTAAAAGTGATAGCTTTTTCATCGTTAAACTTTCCTTTATATTATGCAACTAAGGGCATCATACTTACGATAAGATAAACGTAGGGTGCAGTGAAAATAACGCTGTCGAACCTGTCGAGGATTCCGCCGTGACCGGGAATAACACTACCAAAATCCTTAATACCAAACTTGCGTTTGATAATGGAGAAGCTAAGGTCACCGATTACGGAGGTAAGGGCGCTGCCTGCACCGATCAGAACAAGTACAAGGTAATCGGCAGATTTCTGACCGCCATAGTAAATATACTTGAAGTAAAGTCCCACAACCACCATTGCGATCATACTGAAGAATATGCCTCCGATAAAGCCCTCTACAGTTTTCTTGGGGCTGATTTCAGGACACAGCTTATGCTTACCGAATAAAACACCTACGAAGTAAGCGCCAACGTCGGGACCCCATGCAGCAAGCAGAGGTATCATAGCATAGAAAATGCCATGATTATCGTTTAATGAACGCATAAGAATAATGGTCTGTAAACCGCTGGAGATAAGTATGGTCATAGCATAAATCATACCAAACTCATGTATTTCAATATCCTTATGGTATGCAATAAGACCTAAGAACATAAGAAGAGTGTATATTGAAAATACTACAAGACTTCCGTGTGTAACAAATACACTGAATGGTATTATTGCCGCAGCTAAAAGACTGGGAAACAAAAGGATAGGCTTTTTGTTTACACCTACAGCCTTTGCAAGCTCGAAAACACATATAAAGGATACCAGTGATATCGCAATATGCAGTGCCAACGGGAATATTTTATTAAATATAATCACAGCTACAAGCAGTAATAAAATTACAGCACCGGAAAAGATTCGTTTAATCATAAACCACCAAATCTCACGTTGAGATTCTTTCAATTTACATTAATAAGTGATTATACACCGCCGAAGCGACGGTTACGTTTTGCGAATTCCTCAATTGCTTCGTCAAGATGCTTAGGCTCGAAATCAGGCCAAAGTATATTGAGGTAAACAAACTCGGAATATGCTGCCTGCCATAACATAAAATTGCTGATTCTCTTCTCGCCGCTGGGTCTTATGATAAGGTCCGGGTCGGGCTGAGTGGCAGTATATAAATTATCAGCAATCATTTTTTCAGTAATTTCCTCAGGTTTAATATCCCCGTTTACTGCTGCTTCGGCTATTTTTCTGCAGGCAGATAATATTTCATTTCTGCCGCCATAGTTCATAGCCAAATTAAGGGTCATACCTGTTCTGTCCGCTGAATTTTTCTCAATGGTCTCAATAAGCTCTCTTAAATCGGAAGAAAAACCGCTTATGTCACCAAGGAACTTGATTCGCATATTTTCCTCGGAAAAATCCCTGATAGCTTCCTCAAGATACTGCTTGAAAAGCTTCATTAAGGCAGATACCTCATCCTCGGGTCTGTTCCAGTTTTCCGTAGAAAATGCGTAAACAGTAAGGTATTTTACACCTATGTCGGAAGCATACCTGGCAATTTTACGGAAGGTCATGGCGCCGGCTGTGTGGCCTGCCTTTCTTGGCAAGCCGCGCTTCTTTGCCCAGCGGCCGTTACCATCCATTATTATGCCGATGTGCTCCGGAATAATGTCAAACTTGGAAGAAGTTTTTTTATTATCTGAAAACATTTTATTTCACCTGATCAGATAGCCATAAGCTCCTTCTCTTTTTTAGCCTGAACAGCTTCAACTTCCTTTACCTTCTTGTCTGTAAGGTCCTGAATCTTCTTCTCGCCGTTCTTCTGGTCATCCTCTGTGATTAAGGAGTTCTTCTTCATATCCTTTAACTTTTCAATAGCATCACGGCGAATGGAGCGGATAGCAACCTTTGTTTCCTCAGCCATCTTAGCGATATCCTTAACAAGGATCTTACGTCTTTCTTCAGTAAGGGGAGGGAATACAAGACGGATAACCTTACCGTCATTCTGGGGGTTAACACCTAAATCGGATGTCTGGATAGCTTTCTCAATACCGCGGAGAACGGAACCGTCCCAGGGCTGGATAAGTAAAACTCTTGCTTCGGGAACGGAGATAGCTGCAAGCTGGTTGATAGCTGTGGGTGCACCATAGTAATCAACTGTTATTTTGTCAAGAACAGCGGGGTTAGCTCTGCCTGCTCTGATAGCAGCGTAGTCGCCTTCGAGAACGGAGATAGATTTGCCCATTTTACGCTCAGCGTTTGCTAATACTTCTTTCATAACTATAATACCTGCCTTATTTTAAGGCGTCCTTTCAAATTTATTAATTAATTCTTAAATTATTTTACAAGTGTACCAACGTTTTCACCGCAAACAGCCTTGATGATGTTCTTGGGATTTTCAATACTGAAAACGTAGAAAGGAATATGACGGTCGTTGCAGAAGGATGCAGCTGTCATATCCATAACCTGAAGGTTCTTATTAAGAACGTCCATATAGCTGAGCTCGTCGAACTTAACAGCATTGGGGTTCTTTTTGGGGTCACTGTCATATACGCCGTCAACCATAGTTGCCTTTAAGATAACGTCCGCGTCAATTTCAGCAGCTCTGAGAGCAGCGCCTGTATCTGTGGAGAAGAAGGGGTTACCTGTGCCGCAGCCGAATACTACTACTCTGCCCTTTTCAAGGTGACGTACAGCACGGTTTCTGATATAAGGCTCAGCAACTTCCTGCATTGCAATAGCTGTCTGAACACGGACGTCAAGGCCTAACTGCTCCAAACCGTCAGCAACACCTAAAGCATTGATAACTGTAGCAAGCATACCCATGTGGTCCGCTCTTGTTCTGTCCATACTGCCGCTGTTTCTGCCGCGCCAGAAGTTACCGCCGCCAACAACAATAGCAACCTCGGCACCCATATCAACAATTTCCTTAATGGGCTTGCATATATCAAGTACTGTGTCGAAATCAATTCCGTGTCCTATTTTTCCTGCAAGAGACTCACCGCTGAGCTTGAGGAGGACTCTTTTGTATTTAAGTTCCATTTTAACCGAATCCTTTCAAATTAAAATATAATTCTTCTTATATATTCTACAATAAGTTCCGTGACTTGTAAAGAGCAAAAGTTTCAAAATAATTTTTTCCGCGAAAATTGTTTTATTGGCAAAGAAAAAGCAAAACCGCAGAAAAAAACTTCTGCGGCTTGTAATTATTCTGTGCAGTTTTCAATAGGAACTCTTATCATCTTTCTTACGGGGAATTCACAGATGCAGAAGTAGAAGTCCTCCTCAAAAAGTCTTCTTTCTATATCATCACCTGCTGTGTTAGTGTTTAAAGGCATGGGAGAAAAAGGAATAAGCATATCTGCTTCGCTGTTTGGCACAAGCCTTAAATAGGGATAGCCTTCAAAATGCTCGTCGATATCATCCCAAACTGTAAAATCAACGGGCATATTTAGTGAGCCATTATATAAAGCAAATTTAAGCGCCATCAGGTTGCCGTCGTAATTCTCTACGTTCTTAACGCTTATATCAAGAACTACTATATATTTATAATAACCCTGATTATGTTCCTTCTGAAAGTTAAGATATTCTTCACAGCCGTTATCAATAAGAAACTGTTCGTAATCGTAAAGTTTAGCGCCGTTAACACGAATCGAGTAACCATTAAGCTGCTCTTTAGCGTCCACGTAGAAGTTTTCGCCTATTTCAATGTACTCACCAGGCTCATAGTACTCAACAAGCTGCGGAATTGCACGGCTGTTGGTGATATTATATTGCATACACCAAAGAACTACCAGCACAGCAAGAATTATAGCAGAGGCGATGAGAATAATTTTATTCAGCTTTTGCTTTTTAGCGCGTTTTATTGCCGCTTCGGTCATTATATCATTCCTTTCATTTTTGTTTACATATCGTAGGGACAACATTTACTGTTGTCCGAAAGGCGGTACGCCTTCGATTTCGCCATTCATTAATTTTATTATTCGTCACCTTACGGCGATAGGACAGGTGTAAAACCTGTCCCTACGTTGGTGCATCATACAGAAACCTGTTCTTTCTCCGGCACGTAGTGGGCGGTGATTTCACCAACCTCGATGTTGAAAATCTCATCGCACATAGATTCAAGGAGTGCACTGTCGTGGCAGGAGAGAATTACCGTTGCGCCTCTCTCCTTCTCCTTTGCCACTATTTCCCTTACCATCTCCTGACCAGAAGCATCAAGGGAGTTTGAGGGCTCGTCAAGAAGGATGATGTCAGGCTCCTCCATTATTGCGGCGGCAATGCCGAGGCGCTGCTTCATACCTAATGAATATTTACGGTACTTTTTATCTATAGCAGCAAGACCAACTGTTTCAAGAACTTCGTCAATTTTCTCGTCCTTAATTTCGCCTTTAATGGATGCCAGCATCTTTAAATTATCGAAACCGTTATAACCGGGTAAAAATGCAGGGTTTTCAAGCATCAAGCCGATTGAGGGTGGGAAGCTTATATCCTTACCTAAAACCTTGCCATCAATTATAACTTCGCCTTTTGTGGCATAGATAAGACCTGCAATCAAGCGCATCATCATGGTTTTACCTGAGCCGTTAATACCCTTTAAACCTGTTACTATGCCTTTTTTTATTTCTATGTTTACATTGTTGATAACTACGTTGTTACCTAATTTCTTGCTTACGTTTTTAAATTCGATTGACATTTAAATTACTCCTTTTAAACCTGCACTTGCAGTGGTTGGGTTACCTTAGCCCCCACCCTCAGGAAACTCGCCTCCCTCTGTCAAAAATTCTCATCCTATCGTCTTCGAATTTACGTGGCACTTCGTGACCACGGGGGAGGTGGCATTTTCGAAGAAAATGACGGAGGGGTTGTGGAAGATATTTTCAGAATATTAATACCAACCCCTCAGCTTCAGCCTATGGCTTCAGCAGCTCCCTCTTTCTAAAATTCTTCGAATTTATGGAGCCGAGAACATCGCTGAGAGGGGAAGCCTGTTTATATTGTAATTCCACTGGGTTGTACCCCCATCAAGGGGAGGCGAGGTATTTTGTGATTTCTTACCTTATTCCTTACTCAAAACATTATACCTTCGGATTGCCAGGATACCGATAACAACACCCAAGGCTATCATCACAAGGGTGGCGATAATTCCGTCGGTTAAATTCACGCCGTTGCTTACAACCTTACTGCTTCTTACCGCCATACTGAAGTTGCCTATTAAGTAAGGCGTTAAATAATAAGCTGAGGAAATAAGCATAACCGAGGAGAATATAAAGGCAAAGGCGGGTTTAAACACTAAGCTTAAAGCCATCTGGAATATACTTAAAGCCAATGTAACAAGGAAAGGCATTAAGCTTACTTCCAAGGCAATATCCCAGGTTTCCAAGCCTAAATCTTTAGGACCAAAATACATTATATCTCTCATAAAGGAAGAGAAGCTCAACTTAATGGCATTTTCCTTTATAAGGCTGTACGTAATAATCACTGTGAAAGAAATAAAATAATATGAAACCACGCTTGTAAAATTCCATATACATTTACTTACCCACCACTTTATTCTTCCGCCTGCCCTGTATATCATCTGCTGACCTACGCCCGATAAATCGTCGCTTGCGTAGTGGAGGGTAAAATATAAAATAAGCAAATGGTTTAAAAACCACAAATAAGGAATCGTGAAAGGCTCGTTGGGAGAAGGGATATACTCCCTCATACCGCCGAATACATAAAACATCACATCTCCCAGCGACGCACCTGCTATGTCCTGATAGGAAATTATATTATTGATTATTCCGTTAAACTCAAAGCAGGCAGCGGTGAAAAAGAGTACAAATATTATATACTTTATTAAATTTTTAATATTGAAAATTCCGTAACTGAGGTCATACTTAATAAGCTTAAAAAATCTCATCTTTAAAGCCTCTCACAGTTATTGTGATTAGAGAAAACAGCGTAATAACTAAAGTTATTAAAAGTATAACCCACCACAATCTGTTTGAACTTGGTTGTAAAGAATGTAGAAACACAGTAGGTCTGAACTCAATAAGTGTACTGGAGTTTAGGTTTGAAACTATAATTCCGTTTATGTATCCGGTTACCATACATAATATGTACGGAGTAAACAAAACTGCCAGCATACTTTTGATATAAAATGAAATCGCAAAGCTTAAAAGTGCAAATAATCCGCCGTACAAACAATCAAGCGTAACGTACAAAGCTACGTAAACAGCAGGATTGTTGTAGTAGTATTCAATCCACATATCTCCGATATAAAGATAATTATATAAAGTATAGCCGGGGAAAGGGGATATGGAAGGAACAAAAGCACTTACCAAAGCAATATTTATGATTATCGGTATAAAAACCACTAAGACACCTGAAGTAAACACAGCAATAATTTTTGCTATAAAATACTTTTTCTTATCAGTACGGCTTGCGATATTTTTTAAATATCCGTTTTTTCTCTCCTTATGGTATGACCAGGCATAAGGTATAGCTACTGCTACAGGCAGCAAATTATAAAAAAGTGTTTGACCTAACGATAATACTTCAGCACCCAACCAAGAATTATAAAAACCAAACAAAGGTAAGTCCGGGTTAGTTTTGAACTTACCGTTTTCAAACGAAGAACTGTCGTTCAGAATTGAAGAGGGATTGTATGCAATTCTGTTTTCAAGCATATACCACGTACTAAACAGAGCAAAAACTAACAGCAGTAATAGTCCTAAAACAAAGAACTTACTGAGAATTGCTTTTTTAAGTTCCATTTTTATAAGTTTTTTCAACTATCTCACTCCTCCGGTAACAACTCAAAATACCTTGTTTTATAACCTCCATAATAACCGGCATCAATCGTGAATAGTGAAAGATACACATTGTTATCCTCAATATACTGGGGAGAAGCAAATATACCCATTTGCACTGTTCTTGTTTCACCGTCATTTATTATTATGGAATAATGGTTATGGTATGGATCTATTCTTTCATCACTACCGTCCGGTGGGTCACTGAACCACGTGAAATATGGAGGGAAAGGATATTATTTTTCAGGGTCTTTGTCACCTTCAATCCAACGTGCAACAAATTGATTGAAGTCAAATATTGCATCTCCTCCTTCATTCTCCGCTGGTGCCACATACGTAATTTCCATATCAACAAGAATAAAAGAGCTTATGTTCAACATATTTTTACAAAATTCATTGAGTGTTCCATCAGGTTCAAGAATAGACGAGTTAAGTTCAAGACCTGAACCATAAAAGGAATCATATATTTCAACACTTCTTAATGTCAGTGTTGTACCGTCTGTACCAATGCACTCAATATTATCTTTACGGTTAACTCTCACATAACCCGGATATGATTCATTTAAGCCTTTTATTATGGTTTCTTTGTTATCATCCGACCTTATTATTCTTTCTTTTACTTCTTGCTCATTTTCTACTTCTTGCTTATTTTCGTCAGCAGAACTTTCGCTGGCTGAATTATCGCTTGTACTTTCGGTCTCATCTTCAATTACGAAAGCACCGGGTTCGCTATATTCATGTACGACGTCATCTTTAGATACTGCATCCATAATTGCATCATTTATAGCTGTTGCGGAACAGCCTGAAAATACAAGCATAATTGTAAGCATCAGGCAAAGTAATTTTAAAATTTTTAAATCAAATCGCTTCATAAATTTTACTCCTTTATGTTTATTACAATTCCATTATCAGGAAAAATTTTTGAAAAATCAATCATTCTGGCAAGTTTGGACGGTTTTTGGCAAGTTTGGCATAGAATTTCCATATTTTTCTCTTTACAATTAACTTGACAACATTTTTCTGTTGATGGAAATCTTATTATGGGTTATTATTAAGGAGGAAAACTTTATGCTTACTTTTAATAAAAGAGGATTATATATGCTGAAAATAGCTATATGTGACGACGAACAGATTTTTATTGACATTTTAAAATCACAGCTTAACGGTATTTTTTCACAGCTTAATGCAGACGTGTGTATATATCCTTTCAGCGGTGCCGGGGCTTTGATAAATTATATGGATTCAACTTATTTTGACGTTATTTTCCTTGATATAGATATGCCTGAGATAACGGGCTTTGATGCCGCCAAAAAGGTTAAGGAGATATCCCCAGAGAGTAAAATAATTTTCGTAACTTCAAAGCACGACCTGGTTTACAACAGCTTTGAGTACCAGCCCTTTTACTTTATTCGCAAGCGTGAGGAAAGCGAAATGAGTCCTGAGCTTACAAGGGTTGCAGAAAAGCTGATGGTGCATTTCCGCCAGAATCACAGCATTACCATAAACGATAAATTAAGGCTTAACAAGGAACTGCTTATTAAGGATATTATTTACGTAAAAAGTGAAAAGCACTACCTGCTTTATTACACCGCGAAGAATGAAATTCACCCGCCCTGCGAGAGAGCATCCCTCCTGTTAAGAGAAAAGGAGCTTTTAAGCTGTGATTTTATAAAGCCCCACCAGCGCTTTCTTATAAATATGAATCATATTAAAAACCTTGACGTGACCGACGCATTAATAACCATGTCAAATGGTGAGGCAATCCCTTTAAGCAAAAACTACAGGCAGGAAGCTATAGAAAAATACAGGCTATTTAAAAGGAGATAATTATGGAGGATATTATTTGGCTTATATTCGATTTAATCGTAAATTACTACCAGAGCTTTCTTTTCTTCTTTTTCGGGTTTAACGTTCTTGAATTCAAAAAGCTGAAAATAAGTAAATACCTGCCCCTGTTTTCAGGCACAACCATTTTATTTCTGTTTGTTACCCTGTTTAATTACTTTACGGCTTTTGAAGGAGTTGCCATATTCGTCTACTGGGCTATACTGTTTATTTTCCTTCTGATTTTCGCAAAAGGCGGTATTACCAAAAAGCTGCTTATTTCCTTTATACCGATCAGCGTTGTGGCTATCGTTACCACCTTTTCACTAAATTTCACTTCCCTGTTATTCAGGCAGAATATTCTTGACCTGATGAGCATAAGCTCCGTTTACAGACTTTTCCTCATTTTCCTTACCATGAGTCTTTTCAGTATTTCCCTTTACATAATAGCAAGGATATTCAGAAAAAACGAAGTAACTTTAACAAAAACAGAGTGGATAAGCTTTATTGCGGTGCTTACCGTTTCCATAATTATTTTTATGCTTTTATTTTTCATTATTTTCTCAGGTGTAAGCGATATGGCTAAAATTTACACAGCATTTATTGTAATCCTTATTATTCTTACGGATATTATGGTTTACGTGCTGCTGGTTCAGCTTAGCAAAAAGCACCAGATAGAAACAGAAAACAAGCTGCTTATACAGCATCATAATTTCAACACGGAATCCACCAATGAAATTAAAAAGCAATATGAGGAGCTTGCAAAAATAAGGCACGACTTTAAAAACACGCTGAGAATTATACAGGAGCTTAACAAGGAAGAAAGCAGGGAGGAAATTAACAATTACATAAACGAGTTCTTTGAATCCCAAAGCCGCTCCATGCAGATAATTTCCACAGAAAACGAGTACGTAAACGCTATTATCAATTCCAAAATAAGTACGGCGCGAAGCTACGGTATTGAAGTTACCGTAAGCACTATTTCGGATATCAAATCCGTAAACAACATTGACCTTTGTAATATACTTGGTAATCTTTTTGATAATGCCATTGACGCCTGCAGGCTTTGCGAAAGTAAAAAGGAGATTTACCTGGAAATAACCAAGGATAACGATAACAGCATTATCTTTATGAAAAACAGCATAAAGGAATCGGTTTTAAACAGTAACCCCGAGCTTAAAAGCACCAAGAAAAACAAGCACCGCCACGGCTACGGCACAAGAATAGTCCGTGACCTTTCCGAAAAATACGGCGGTTTTGCTGATTTTTACGAGGATAACAAAAACTTCTGCTGTAATATAATCTGCAAATTATTTTAACAGGCATAAAAAAATCAGGTACCGGAAATTCCGATACCTGATAATTTTTGTTAATTACTTAACCATGGAAGCAACTTCGTCTGCAAAGTTGTCTGCTCTCTTCTCGAGGCCTTCGCCCTTTTCGAAACGAACGAACTCAGCAAGCTTAAGTGTACCGCCGTTAGCCTTAGCTACGTTCTCGATGTACTTAGCAACTGTGATTTCGCCATCCTTAACGAATGCCTGGTTTGTTAAGCAGTTTGTCTCATAGAACTTTCTGATTCTGCCTTCAACCATCTTCTCGATGATGTTCTGGGGCTTCTTAGCGTTCTTGGGATCGTTCTTGATCTGAGCAATAAGGATCTCCTTCTCCTTAGCAAGGTCCTCTGCAGGAACGGAAGCCTCGTCAAGATAAAGGGGATTTAAAGCTGCGATCTGCATTGCTACGTCCTTACCGCACTCGATAAGAGCAGCTGTGCCGGAAAGATTTTCACTTGCTTCAAAACGAACTGCAACACCGATTCTGCCGCCACCGTGGATGTAAGTTACGCAGTCACCCTCAAGACGTGTGAAACGACGGATCTTCATGTTCTCGCCGATAACGAGGATGTTATCCTTGAGCATAGCGTCGATTGTCTCTGTGGAACCTGTAGCCACACAAGAAAGGAGAGCCTCAACGTCAGCAGGGTTCTTCTCGATAATTGTAGCTGCGCAAGCCTTAACGAAGTTTACGAACTTCTCGTTCTTAGCAACGAAGTCTGTTTCAGCGTTAACTTCGATAACTACGCCAACCTTACCGCACTCGGAAACTGTAGCATAAGCCATACCTTCTGCAGCAATTCTGCCTGCCTTCTTAACCTGAGCAGCAAGACCCTTCTCACGAAGGATTTCAGCAGCCTTCTCGGGATCACCGTTAGCTTCTGTAAGTGCCTTCTTGCACTCCATCATACCGCAACCGGTCTTTTCTCTCAAAACTTTAACGTCATTAGCTGTAAAACTCATGATTTTAAATTCCTTTCTGATAATTGATATTTGTGAATATAATTATTCAGCTACTTCTTCAGCTTCGTCAGCCTCAACTTCAGCTGCAGCAGCGCCCATCTGACCCTCACGGCCTTCGATGATAGCACTTGCCATAGCACCTGCGATAAGCTTAACAGCGCGGATAGCGTCGTCGTTACCGGGGATTACGTAGTCGATTTCGTCGGGATCACAGTTTGTGTCAACGATAGCTACGATCGGGATACCGAGCTTCTTAGCTTCCTGAACTGCGATTCTTTCTTTTCTGGGGTCAACGATGAAGAGAGCGCCGGGGAACTCATGCATATCCTTGATACCGCCGAGGAACTTCTCGAGCTTTTCGATTTCGAGGTAGAGCTTGCTTACTTCCTTCTTGGGAAGAAGATCAAATGTGCCATCCTCTGCCATCTTGTTAAGCTGAGCAAGACGAGCGATTCTTGTACGGATTGTTGCGAAGTTTGTGAGCATACCGCCGAGCCAACGTGCATTTACGTAAGGCATACCGCAGTGTT
>JAGBID010000070.1 GCA_017935165.1 Clostridia bacterium | reverse complement strand
GCAGAAAGACTTGCCGAGCTTGAAAGGCAGCGCCTTATAAAGGAAGCAAAAAGGAAAAGAGCAATACGAAATACTATTATTGCCATAACCATCCCTCTTGTAATAGCCTTCCTTATTTACCTTTTCGTGCTTGTTACCTATATAATGCCGAAAAATAAGTACGATTCCGCCCACAGGCTTTTAGCTCAGGGGGATTATGACGGTGCCGTAACCCTATTTACTGAGGTAAAAACCTTCCAGGATTCCGAGGATATGATACTTCTTGCCAAGTATCAGAAGGGCGTGAAGCTTATGAAGGAGCATAAGTACACAGCCGCCATTTCCGTTTACACTGAGATAAAGGATTACAAGGATAGCGAGCTTAAAATAACCCAGTGCAACTATGCAATTGCCCACGCTTATTACAGCCAGGGTGATTTTGAAAGATGTGCCGAGCTTTTCCTCTCCTTAGGTGATTATTACGATGCACCCGAAAGAGCCAGCCACGCTTACTTAGGTATAGCCACAGAATATGCTAAAAGCGGCGACTACGACAAGGCTGTTTCCTACGAAGATAAGATGACAATGGGCGACGTGCAGAGCCTTTACGATATATTCTACGAAAAGGGCGCTCTGCTTTACGGCGAGGGCAAAACTCTTGAAGCTGAAAAGTGCTTCTCCTACATAAAGAGCGAGCAGGCAAAGAGCAAGGTGGATGAAATTTATTATCAGGCAGCCTTGAGCTTTATTGAAAGGGAAAAATTTGACGAGGCTGTTAAGATATTCACTACAATTGAGGATTATAAGGACGTTCAGGAGCAGCTTACAAGAATCGAATATTTAAAAGCTACAAAGCTTTTTGATGAAGGCGAATACGAAAAAGCTCAGGACCTTTTCCTTACAATTGCAGATTATGAAGATTCTGCCGATATGGTAACAGAATGCGGCTACCAGATTGCATTGGAAACATATAAAGCTAAGGACTATCAGCACGCAATAGAGCTTTTCTCCAAGCAGCTTGACTATAAGGATTCAAAGGATTATTACTACAAGGCTTCCTATAATTACGGTACTCAGCTTTATGACGAGGGCAAAACACTTGATTCCTTTAACGTTTTATACGCCATAAAGGATTATATGCCCGCATACTTAGACCTTTGCTCCAAGAGTCATTATTACCGTGACCTTTATGACAGAGGTGTAGTGGATAACCCACTTTACGAGCAGTAATTAAAAAAACAAAACTACCCGAAGAGAGAAACCAAACTCTTTTCGGGTAGTATTTTTATTCTACATTATAGAGCTTAAAGAAATTTTCGTAGAGCATCTTTTTATTTTCTTCCACAGAAAAGCCTAAACCGAAAAATCTTTCAAGCTCGCTGTCATGGGACCACATAGGAAAGTCCGTACCGAACAAAACCTTGTCCGTGCCGAAATACTTAATATTCCTTACAGCATCCTCCTTAGGCATAAGTGCAAGGGAGGAGCAGGAATCCACGTACAAATTTTTACCTTTCAGCTTTCCGTAAGCTTCGTCCCAAACTGTATATCCGCCTAAGTGCGCTGCAATGCAAATTAAATCGGGCACCTCTTTCAGAACGTTCATTAATCTTTCAGGTGTGGAAAAATCCGTGCGGTAATCACCCATATGAAAAAGCACCACAAGTTTTCTTTTTTCTGCCTCCTTATAGACAGGCATCATCTTAGGGTCATCAATATTGAATTTCTGAAAATCCGGGTGAAGCTTAATACCTTTAAGCCCCATTTTTTCAATAAAATCAAACTCACCCTTAATATCCTCTACATCCTGATGCCATGCACCTAAGCCGACAAACTCAGGGTGCTTACTGCATTCACCTGCAATAAAGGTGGAAATTGACCTTACTTGCTCAATTTTTGTGGCAACGGATGAAATAAGGTACTTATCCATACCGTTTTCGCTGCCCATTTTAAGCAGGTCCTCACTTCTTCCCACGTTTTCCATATTAAGGTTATAGAAAATTCCTACATTCGCGGTAGCTTTTTCGGCAATTTTCTCAGGATATATATGCGCATGGGCGTCGGCAGCTTTATAGCTTACGCCATCTCTTACAAATGACATTATTTTTTCCTCTTCTTTATCTTATACTGTAAACACAGCCGCAGTAATTCTGGCGGTACAAATTATATATTTTTGAAAGCTCCAGGCTTCTTTTGTAGCCGTTTTTCTTTTTAAAATCACCGGGCAAGGGTTTAACACCCATCAATTCGCCAAGCTCGTAAGTAATTTCATTAATTTTAGCGGCATTTTTTAAGGGGCTTATGGTTAAGGTTGTGGCAAAATATTCGGCACCTGTTTCCTTTGCTTTCTGTGCTGTTTTTAAAAGACGCAGGCGGTAGCATTTAAAGCATCTTTCGCCGCCTTCCCTTACTTCCTCCATACCCTTTGCCATTTCATAAAACTCATTATCGCTGTAATCTTCAATAATAAGCTTCGGCTTATGCTTCATAGGCATCTCGTTAATAAGTCTTTCAAGTTCCTTTGCCCTTTTATCGTACTCTTCTTTTGACGCTATGTTAGGGTTATAAAAATAAACCGTAATATCAAAATACTGCGATAAATATTCAAGGCAGTAGCTGGCGCAGGGTGCGCAGCAGGCGTGAAGGCACAATGAAGGTACCCGGTTTTCGGGAATACTTTTTATTAACTTTTCAAGCTCAAGCTGGTAGTTCACAGAAAATACTCCTTATTTCTTATTTCTCAGCCATATAATTTTATTCCCCAAAAGCTTTTATGTCAATAAATATTGACTTTATAAGGTTAAAAAATTATTTTATTTGACATATCGGCGATTTCAGTATAAAATAATTATTAATAATTTATTAATAAACCAAGAGGATTAATTATGAACTTAGCTTATTTCTTTTCCAATCCCCTTATTAACGTAGGCGTTATTTCTTGGGCACTTGCTCAGATACTTAAAACTATAGGCGACGCAATCAAGCATAAGCAATTTAATAAAGAAAGGCTTGCAGGTGCAGGCGGTATGCCCAGCTCCCATTCAGCCTTGATGTGCAGTGTTACACTTACTTCCTTTTATATTTACGGCTTTGATTCCCACGTTTTCGCCCTTGCATTTATAGTAAGCCTTGTTGTTATGTATGACGCAACAGGTGTACGCTGGGCAGCAGGACTTCACGCAAAGGCTATAAATATGATAGTAAAATACCTGGATGATACCGACGACTTGAACAAGGACGATTTAAAGGATATGATTCCTAAACTTAATGAATCCTTAGGCCACCGTGTTGTAGAAGTTATTTGCGGTGCATTATTAGGACTTGCAGTTTCCACAATCTACGAAATTTGCCGCGGTGACATCGGTTTTTACAGCTTCTTATTCGCTTGATAATGAATATTCTTTATCTGAAATGCTCTCTGTTAAGAGGGCATTTTTATTTATATCATCAAGAATACGATCCACTGTAAAGTCGATTTCTTCGCAGAACATATTATAGCTTTCAAAATTTTCTTCTTTTGCAGTGTCCCTTTCTGTCCTTTTACCTTCTATTTCATAAGGAGAAAGAAAATTTATTACAAAAGCCTGTTTAAACCCTCTTGTGTTTTCATTAGTAAAAGCCTGTGAGTTTTCACCTGCGTTCAGAATAATCAGCGATGTATCCTCCTTATTATTTTCACTCAGGTTTACAATATCGCTTATAAAACTTTCTTGCGCATATAAATCTGCATCCTCAATACAGAAAATCATATCTGTCAGTTCTTTCTTATTTATATCCCTAAGGCTTACAAATTCAGTAAAACATCCCTTAGATAAGAAGAGAGAAATTTTATTTTCTACATTAATCCTTTCAGATTTCGAAAGAATCAACTTAACCGTTTCAATAATACTCTCTCTTTTGGTCAGACATTCTTCCTTTTTATATACCGCTTTATTAAACCTCACCCTGCCGTTTTTAATTTCACCTACCTTGTTTTTCATATTTTCAAGGTACTTATCCTCTTTAATAAAATAGCCTTCTTCATATTTAACTACTTCTCTGTATTCTTTTTCAAAATAGGTGTAAAGCTTCCCATTCACCTTATTTACCTCGTAATACACGTTAGGATAAAAGCAGACATTTTTTAAAGGCGAAGCGCAAAGCACCTCACTATCCTCCCCGAAATACAGGGCGAGCAGTATTTTCTGCGGATTTTTTATATTTTCGCTTCCATCGGTTTCAACTGTAATATTTATACCGATATAAAAATATAAGGAAATTACAAAAATTAAAAATGCAAACACCGTAAGCTTTTTTCTGTTTTTCTTTTTCTTCATCCTGATTATCTCTTTTCTTTTAATTATGAAATAAATATACCCTATTTTTCATTAATATTTTGTCATTAAGTGTTTTTGTTTTATTGCAGAAAACGGCTAAATATGTTAAAATAGATTGGTTATAATGAATTTATTAAAATGCTCTCTCTGTGCAAAATAAAAGCAGAGAAACGAAAGGATATTTCTATATATGGCAGATTTAAGAAACGAGATAAATAAAAGAAGAACCTTCGCAATTATCTCCCACCCCGACGCAGGTAAAACAACACTTACTGAAAAATTCCTCCTTTACGGCGGCGCCATCACATTGGCAGGTGCTGTTAAGGGTAAGAAAAGCGCCAAGCACGCTGTTTCTGACTGGATGGAAATTGAAAAGCAGAGAGGTATTTCCGTTACTTCCTCAGTTATGCAGTTTAACTATGACGGCTACTGCATAAACATTCTGGACACCCCCGGACATCAGGACTTCTCCGAGGACACTTACCGTACACTTATGGCAGCGGACAGCGCAGTAATGGTTATCGATGCCGCTAAGGGTGTTGAGCCTCAGACAAGAAAACTCTTTAAGGTTTGCGTAATGCGCGATATTCCCATCTTTACATTTATCAATAAAATGGACCGTGATGCTTTAAGCCCCTATGACCTTCTTGACGAGATTGAAAAGGAACTTGGCATCGGCACTTACCCCATGAACTGGCCTATAGGCTCAGGTAAGGAATTCAAGGGCGTGTATGACAGAGAAGCAGGCGAGATAATCACCTTCGAAGCTACAGGCGGCAGCCGTGAAGTTGCAGCCAATAAAATAGATTTAGAGGATGAAAGCTTGGCAGATACCTTAGGTGAGGAGCTTTACAGCACCCTTCGTGACGACGTTGAGCTTCTTGACGGCGCAGGCTATGAATTAGACCTTGACAAAGTCCGCCACGGTAAGCTTTCACCTGTATTCTTCGGTTCTGCTTTAACAAACTTCGGCGTTGAACCCTTCCTTAAGCACTTCCTTAAGATGACCTCCTCACCTCTTCCGAGAAAAACAAGTGAGACAGAGGTTGACCCCTTCTCCAATGATTTCAGCGCCTTTGTATTTAAAATTCAGGCAAATATGAACAAGGCTCACCGCGACAGAATCGCATTTATCCGCCTTTGCAGCGGTAAATTTGAAAAGGGTATGGAAGTTACACACGTTCAGCAGGGCAAGAAAATTAAGCTTGCTCAGCCACAGCAGATGATGGCACAAAGCCGTGAAATAATCGACGAAGCCTACGCAGGCGATATCATTGGCGTATTTGACCCGGGTATTTTCTCCATCGGTGACACTCTTTGCACAGGCAGGAGAGTTCAGTTTGAGGGTATTCCCACCTTCGCCCCCGAGTATTTCTGCCGTGTTCAGCAGAAGGACACAATGAAGCGTAAGCAGTTTGTTAAAGGTGTTACACAGATAGCCCAGGAAGGTGCTATCCAGATATTCCAGGAAGTTGCCTCCGGTATGGAGGAAGTTATCGTTGGTGTTGTAGGTACACTTCAGTTCGATGTTTTCAAGTACCGTATGGAAAACGAATACAACGTTGAAATCAGAATGGAAAACCTGCCTTACTCCTACATCCGCTGGATAGACAACGAAGAAATTGACCTTAAGAAATTAAACCTCACTTCCGACACAAAGAAGGTTCAGGATATGAAGGGACGTTTCCTTCTTCTCTTCTCCAACCAGTGGAGTATTGACTGGGCACTTGACCATAACAAAGGCTTAATGCTCTCTGACTTCAGTAAATAATCACTGTAAATCCCTCACTTTAAGCGGCAGGGAACCATAGAACAATAGCTAAAATGTATAAGCCACACACTATATAGGAGGTAATTATGAATCTTAATAAAGATACCATTTTAAAGGAACTCAGCAAAATAAATGATTACAGTATAGCAAAGGAAAGCTACAGCCCCTTCTACTCCAATATCGGTTTTGTTATGAAGAATGATACCGAGGGTTTGGGTCAGCTTCACATCCACTATAACAGAAAAAACAGAAAGGTATGGGATAACACCGTTAAATTCCCCCTTTCTCTCAATAAAAATGAAAGCCTTGTAAATTTACTTGTTTTCGGTGAAGGCGAGAAAAAGGCAGAGCTTGCATTCTTTGATACCGATGCTTTTATGTTTGGCAGCAAGGGTTTGGAAAACGTAGAGCTTTTACGCGACCTTACTGAGGACGTTGCCGACTATTGGTGCGACTTTTTCTCCAAAAACAGCCTGCTTATCCGCGGTTTAAGTAAAAACGGTGACGGCCGTGACCCCGATAACTTCGTTCCCTTTGCAGTAAATATAAATATGCTTAAGGGTACGCTTACAAAGAAAAAGGGTCAGGTTACAGCTTTGGCAGACGAAAAGGGCGAAATTCTTTTCTCCTTTATTTTCAAAGTTCTTGAAGTAAGTCAGGATGAGATTAAGGCTACACTTAAAAAAGCTCCCAAAACAGTTTGCGAGGCTGCTAAAATCTGCGAGGATGACATTATCTCCTGCGTGGAAAACCTTAACATTCCCGACGTAAGCGAAGCAGAGCTCAGCATTCTTTCCCGAGCCATCCACGGACTTATATTTAACTTAACAAAGGCACCCGGCTTTTTAAAAAATAACATTTCATCTTACCCCAACCGTGCTACATACCCCACCCATTTCCTTTGGGACAGCTGCTTCCAGAATTTAGCCTACGAGCATTTTGCTCCCCAGCTTGCAAAGGAAAGCTTAATGCAGCTTATTAACAATCAGCGCGTTGACGGCAAGATAATCCACTTCCTCTGCTCCACCTGGATGCGTCCCCACCACAGCCAGCCGCCTTTAGTCGGTTGGGCAGGACTCAGGCTTTATAAGCAGACAGGCGACAAGAAATTCTTAAAGACACTTTTCACTTCTATGGAAAGAAATAACCTTTGGTGGCTTACCCAGCGTATGACTCACTACGGCGTTATCTCCTGCAATGACGGCCTTGAAACAGGTCAGGACGATTCACCCCGTTTTGATAATGGCCCCACACTTGCCTGCGATATGAACAGCTACCTTCTCCGCCAGCTTTACGTAACAAGTGAGATTGCTTCCATTTTAGGTCTTACATCAAAAGCAAAGAAGTGGGAGAAAGAAGCTGATAACTTCGGCAAGCAGATGATGAAGGTACTCTACAATAAAGAAGATAACCTTTTCTACGACGTTCATATTGAAAGCGGCAAGCAGATTAAAATGCTTACTCCCTGCTCAGTAATGCCTATATGGGCAGGCATCAAAATGAATGAAGAGAAAAAGCAGGCTATGATAAAGGATTATTTACTTAATCCCACCTATCTTTTCGGTGACATTCCCTTCCCCAGCGTAGCATATACTGAGGAAACTTATTTAGCAGGTAAATGGTGGCGCGGCAGCACGTGGCTTAGTGAATCCTGGATTATGCTTGACCTTCTTTTGGAAAATGGCTACGAAAAAGAATGGGAAGAAGCTATAAAGAGATTCTACTATATGCTTCTTAAGGACCCCCATATGCACGAGCTCTTTAACTCACAGACAGGCGAAGGCCTTGGCAGTGAGGAGCAAGGCTGGACCTGCGCCATATTCATTAAGATATGCTTAATTATGAGAGAAAGAAATCTTCTGTAAAATACAACAAAAATGACTGCCAACTAAGGCAGTCATTTATTTTTCTTCATTATTCTCTTTTCTAATTTCAATTACTCCGTTTTCATCTTCGAATTCACGGATACACTTACGTATTAAATACAATATCTGTTGATTTCCGGAGCGGCCTTCATATTTTGCAATATAGTGCAATTTCCCGTGAAGCTCAGGGTCTATTTCAATACCTAAATGTTTATTATTCTTATTTCTCATAATATCACCAAACATCTTAATTTAAGTATATTTTAAGATGATTATGTGCTATAATGTTGCAAGTATACTTATTTTAAGTATACTTTAATTTGAGGTGATATTATGACTTGTACTTTTTTCGGACATAAAGACACACCTTTTGATATCAAGGATAAGTTAAAAAACACACTCGTCTCTTTAATCGAAAAGCAAGGTGCCAAAGTTTTTTACGTAGGTAATCAGGGAAATTTCGATATTATCGTTAGACACATTTTAGAGGAACTAAAAAATGAATACTCTCATATTGATTATACTGTTGTTCTTGCTTATATGCCTACGGTAAAAAAGATAATGATTTTTTGGATTATAATAAAACCATTTATCCCGATATACTTCATAACACGCCCAGAAAATTTGCCATAAGTAAAAGAAACAAGTGGATGATTGATAAATCTAATTTCGTTATAACTTATGTAAAATGTAATACGGGAGGGGCGGCAAAATTTGAAAGTCTTGCAAAGAAAATGAACAAAATGGTTATTAATATTGCTGAGCTATAATTTTTCATTTTACCTATTGACTTGTATTCTATTGTATAGTATTATAATTATAGGAATACAAATATAGAGTATTAAATAATCAGGAGGTAAAATTATGAATAAAAAAACTATCGTTATTTCACTCGTTATTCTGCTTTGCGTCGGTATATTTTTAGCCTTAATTTTACCGACTATAAGTAAAGTCGAGCCTGCCGAGTCTATCAGTATAAGTGAAAGCACACCGCAGGAATCGGAAAGCGAAATTCCCGTCAGTACTTCGCAGCCGGAAAACAGTAAAACTAACAGCGAATCCGAAGCAACACAATCACAAAAAAGCGCCCAGCAGGATTATATTTATCGGTACGCTGTAAGCCAAAGTCACACCGCAGTGGTTTGCAATTACCTCGGTGAAGTTACCGTGGACGGTCTTAACTACCATAAATTCAGTTACATTGAAACTGTTTACGGCAACGCAGGCGCTGAAGATATTTACGTTGACACTTACGATGAGCTTTTCTTAAAACTTATTGAGGGCGAAAAATATCTGTTAACGTTAAAAAAAGAAGATGCGGTTTACCATACTGTTAACGTTTATGAAATCGTTCAGGGTTTTCAGTTCAGTAAAATAGAATACCCCGTTTCTAATTTTGACTTCAAAATGCGTGAAAGCACTGACGATAACCCCGGGACTTACGGTGCTCTTGTAACGATAAGCGGTTTAAAAACCGATGAGGACCTTATTGATTATATTAAAGAGATTATAAACGAACGAGGATGCGATGAATACGACCGCCGCTACGAGCCTAATATTTTCTCCGGCGAAAGCCTTGAAACCGTACTTTTAAACTGCGATTTCGTGTTAAGAGTAAAAATAAATTCAACAGATAATTACGATGTTAACGGGCAGGATGCAACAAGGTCATACACCCGAAACGGCGTATCGATTTTAAACGTATTAAGAGGCGAAGGTGACGTAGATATCGGAGCGTATCTCAATACTAAAAAAGGCGTGGTTGAAGTAGGCAAAGAATACATTATCGCCGTCGCACCTGCCATTAGCGCTGCGAATTCCTTTGGTTTTATGCAGTGCGCAGAAAACGGCATTATCCCTGTGGATGACACAGAAAAACTTAATGAAGTTTTCGAAATTCTCGGTATCAGCCAAGAAAATCTGCAGCCGCATATCAGCCCAAGAATGCAAAATGCCGTCAACAAGGTAGAAGTAAGCTACGAAGGTTTAGATAAAGAAGAATCTTTAATGCGTTTATACGATGAGTTTATAAAGGATAGCTTTGCTGCCGTTTCTGTTGCGGCTCTTGAAAACGAAGAAGGCAACGGCCACCCCTTTGAATTTATGTATATTGAAGATATATACGGTGAAACGGGTTTTGGCTTTGAAGAAACCGTTTATATTGAATATGATGAAGCCATTAAAGACTCCCCTGTTGACCGCACTCAGTATTTGCTTGTTATTTATAAAACCGATAAAACTTACCTTGATAAAGAAGTTTATAAGTGCACTCTCGCGGTACCCTACGAAGATTTTTACAACATAGGCGAATTTTCTTTCAGCCATATTTTAAAAAGCTCAGGCGAGGAAGTTACCTTAAAAATAAAGGACGAACTTTGGTCCACGGATTTCATATACGTTTTCAATTATCTTGCACTTAAATACGGCATCAAAGGTTAAAAAATAAGGGGCTGTCTCACTAAGGT
>JAGBID010000069.1 GCA_017935165.1 Clostridia bacterium | reverse complement strand
GACGTCTATTTCTTCGCCCTTAAGGTATTTTATAAGGCTTTCGTCCTTCTCCTTAAAATCAGCGTTCATTTTAGCTTCACAGGGCTTTATGGCTGCAAAAACAGAATGATGGGGTTCAATGTGTTTGCCTTTAGCCTCAGCCAAAACAACGCCTGCGCGAAGAATATTTATACCCTTAAAATCGGGAAGCTTATTTTGGGGCATTATTACGAATTTATCACCAAGGTTTTTTATAACACCCCAAGGCTTTACCGAAAACATTTCTTTAAACATTTTCTCGCCTTCAAGGTCTTTTTTATCTGAAGTATATTCTGTAAGCTTCGGATATTCGTAATTTTCATACACTCTTGTAAACTTTGCCACAAAGTGACCCTCCCCCTCGTCCATCGGGAAAAGGCGTAAGGATTTTCCGTCAAATGCTTTTCTGCCAAAGGGCTCATTAATTTCTTCCTGCTTATATTCAGGGCAGGCTTCAAGGAATTTTTTTACCAGCTCCTCGTTTTCTTCCATAGAGAAGGTGCAGGTGGAATAAACAAGAGTACCGCCTTTTCTAAGGAGATTGGCTGCTGACTTCATTATTTCAAGCTGTCTTTCACTGCAAGACTTAACGTGCTCCTCACTCCACTCAAGTATGGCTTCATCATTTTTTCTGAACATACCTTCACCTGAGCAGGGGGCGTCCACCAGAACCTTGTCAAAATATCCGCCAAGCTTTTTGGATAATACGTCGGGGTAAGCTGAGGATATTACAGCATTCCTTACGCCCATTCTCTCCATATTTGAAAGAAGAATATTGGCACGGTTTTTAACCACTTCGTTTGACCATATAAGGCCTTCGCCCATTAAAAGTGAGGCAATCTGGGTAGATTTACCGCCGGGTGCGGCGCACATATCAAGAACGTAGTCGCCGGGCTTTGGGTCTAAAACCGTAACTGCTGATGAAGCTGATGGCTCCTGACTGTAAAAAGCACCTGCACTATGTAAAGGCAGGGTGCCAACCTTACCTTCGAAAAAATAGGAAAGCTCGCTGCAGGGCGCTTTTTTTATTTCCATCAAACCTTCAAGCTTTTCCTTTTCACATTTAAGTGTATTGAGCCTGATGCCTTTTTTAGGCTCGCTTTCATAACATTTTAAGAAAGCTTCGTATTCATCCTTAAGCATTATTTTCATTCGCTCAAGGAATTTTTCAGGTAAATTTAAATTGTTCATTTGCCTTTGACCTTCTCAATAATATCTTTAAGGGTTTTATCGTCAGAAAAATGGGGCTTAAAGCTTTCTCCCATTATTTCGTTTGCATCTGTAGCAATTATAAAGGCTTTTTTATCAGTTTCCTTTATGATTCTGTGCATCTTGTGAATCTGGTATTTCCTTACGGCACAGAGGATGGTTTTGCCTTCTTTCATTGTATAGGCACCCATTGAGTCAAGGAAGGTTACACCTCTGTCAAGCTCACTGATTATCCTTTGGGCGATAACATCGTTTTTCTCGCTCATTATAAAGAAAAGCTTACCGTTACCTATATCCGTACCCATTAACATAGAGTCGATAATTTTTGAGCAGACAAACACAGTTATGCAGGCGTATAGAGCATTCTCGATGTTTTTATATACAAAGGCAGCAATAACAACCACAAGACAGTCAATTGCCAGCAACAACTTGCCCATTGAAATAAACTTAATGCGGTTATTTAAAAGCTTTGCAATTAAATCCGTACCGCCTGAGGTAGCTTCCCTTGTAAATACAAGAGCAAAGCCGACACCTAAAATAACGCCTGCTGAGATTGACACCAATATCATATCACCCTTATAAGGAGTAATAAAGGGCGCTAAAAGGTCAGTTAAAAGCGAGCTTGTTAAAACCGAGAAGAAGGTTTTAAGAACTAACTTATAACCTATTTCCATAATCGCCCAGATGACAAAGGGCACGTTCATAATGAATATAACGGCACCAATTGGCAAACCGTATAGATAATTTAAGATAGTGGCAATACCCGTAAAGCCGCCCGGTGCAATATCGTTGGGAGCTGTGAACATATTTATTCCGATTGCAGTAAGAACAGAGCTTACAATTATAAACAGAACGTCAAGCGACAGTTCTTTCATCTTTTCCTTTTTCAACAAATCACCTTATTTACTTTCTATATACCTTACTATTTCCGAAAAAAGATACTTTAACCTTTCAATTTCACCTGATAAATAAAGGTAGCCGAAAACAGCCTCAAAGTCTGTGGCTGTGTGGTAATCAGATACATTGGAATTTTTGGGTACATGACCTACGTGGGCATTCCTGCCGCGAAGGTAAATTTCCTTTTCCTTTTCGGTAAACATATCTTCAAGGAGATTTTTACATATTTCTGCCTGAAATTCACATTTAACAAGCTCAACTTTTGCGTTATTAAGCTTTTTTACGGGGCAATTGCCCATATTTACTATGTATTCCCTTACTAAAAGCTCGTAGACCCCATCACCAATGAAAGCAAAGGTAAGGGGGCTAACGGTTTTCATATCAAGCTTTTTGTCGGTTAATTTTTCTAAATTTACAAACTTATCCAAAACAGCTTTCCTTATTCAACAAAATCAAATTCAACGTCGTAAATGCTTACTGTGTCGCCTTCGTTACAGCCTGCATCCCTTAATGCATCGATAACGCCTGTATTTAAAAGCACGCGTTCAAAGTACTGTAAGGACTCGTAATCATCGAAGTTAATGCTCTCAATAAGCTGTAAGAGCCATTTGCCCTTAACGAAGTATACGCCATCGTGAGCTTCAATTTCAACGGAAGTATCACCAAAATCAGCTTCTGATTTAACGGGTACGGGGTCAGGCTCAAAGGTGACAATCGGAGGAAGCTTGGAAAGGTTTTCTAAAATGCAGTTTAAAAGAGGGTCAACGCCGTCTCTGATGGCTGCCATTATGGGAAAGAATTTATAACCTCTCTCCTCTACGTAATTTTTAAATTCCTCTACCTGCTCGTCCGTAGCTAAATCGCACTTATTGCCTGCTACAATCATTGGTCGGTTGGCAAGCTCGGGGTTAAATATACGAAGCTCACTATTGATAACTTCGAAATCGTCAATGGGGTCTCTGCCCTCACTGCCTGCTATATCAACAATATGCACAAGCATACGGCATCTTTCTACGTGACGGAGGAACTGGTGACCGAGACCTACGCCTTCACCTGCACCTTCAATAAGACCGGGGATGTCCGCCATAACAAAGCTTTTGCCCACACCCATTCTTACAACACCTAACACAGGTGTAATTGTAGTAAAGTGGTAGTTGGCAATTTCGGGCTTAGCTTCACTTACAACGGAAACCAAGGTGGATTTACCTACGTTGGGGAAACCGACAAGACCTACATCAGCCAAAAGCTTTAACTCAAGAATAACATCCATCTCTTCACCGGGTGTACCGGGCTTTGCGAAACGGGGAGTCTGACGTGTTGGTGTAGCAAAGTGGCTGTTACCCCAGCCGCCTTTACCGCCCTTTGCTATAATATGGGGTTCAAAGTCGGACATATCAGCTAATATTCTGCCGCTTTCAGCTTCCTTTATAACTGTTCCCATAGGAACGTAGATTATTAAATCCTCGGCGCCTTTACCGTAGCATCTGCCGCCACGGCCATCCTCGCCGTTAGCTGCTACGTATTTTCTTTTATATCTGAAATCAATAAGAGTGGAAAGGTTTGTATCTACTTTAAATACAATATTGCCGCCTCTGCCGCCGTCACCGCCGTCAGGACCGCCTGAAGCAACGAACTTTTCGCGGTGGAAGGTAACAGCGCCGTTGCCGCCTTTACCTGCTTTTATGAATATTTTCGCGGTATCTATAAACATAATTTCACTTCTTTCTTTTTAAACTAAAAATCATATACATATTTATTATAAACAATATTTTATATTTTGACAATATATTTTTGCAAACAAAAAGAGCTCCTTCAAAGAAGAAGCTCTAACTTGCATGAAACAATAATTAATTACTGCTCAACTGCGTATACGCTAACCATCTTGCGGTCACGGCCCATACGCTCAAACTTTACCTTACCGTCAACGAGTGCGAAGAGAGAGTCGTCAGAACCTCTGCCTACGTTGTTACCGGGATGGATATGTGTACCACGCTGCTTAACGAGGATGTTACCAGCGAGAACGAACTGACCGTCAGCTCTCTTAACACCAAGTCTCTTGGACTCGGAATCACGGCCGTTCTTTGTAGAACCCATACCTTTTTTATGAGCTAATAACTGAATGTTAACCTTAAGCATTATTGCACCTCCAAATAACTCACTTTAATGTTTTGTGGATACTGTTCTTCGAGATTTTCAAGATGAAGCTTAAGCCCTTTTAAAATAGGTCTTACCTCTGCCTCATCCTTCACTGCTACCCTGAGGAATATTTCGCCATACTCAGCTCTTGCACTCATTGGGTTTACCATAAGTACGTCGGTTATTGTGTTGATGGACATAAGCGCTGCGCTTGTAACGGCTGCACACACTATATCATCCTCACCTTCAGGTACATAGCCTGAATGACCCGCCATACGAAAACCTGTAAGCTTACCCTCAGCAGTAGTAAGAAAATCGATGTAAATCACTTTCTTATGCCTTTACGGATTCGATCTGAACCTTTGTGTAAGGCTGTCTGTGACCCATCTTACGCTTTTCACCCTTCTTGGGCTTATAAGTCATAACTGTGATCTTCTTAGCTTTACCGTTCTTAAGAACCTTACCTGTTACGGAAGCGCCCTCAACATAAGGTGTGCCAAACTTTGTACCGTTCTCATCACTGATAGCGATAACTTTGAATTCAACTGTCTCATCAGCTTCGGCTGCAAGCTTCTCTACGAATACAACGTCACCGTACTGTACCTTGTACTGCTTACCGCCTGTTTCAATAACTGCAAACATTTCTCCTGCCTGCCTTTTCTATAATCTCGCTACTGCAAGGCGTACACCACATTAATTTATGGCATAACTTTAAATGCCCCCAATAAGCGGCTTGAATATTGTAACATAACAGGGGTATAAAGTCAACCTAATTTTGAAATTTCCTGAGATATTTTTTTGTCTACAATAAGAGCTTTTACGTTTTCGTCGTCACTTACTGCCTTGATAACTGTTTTTCTCTCGTTAACTTTAATTACCATAGCAAGAACAAGATTTATAAGTGTAACAACCGCTAAAACAAGCTCCATTATTTTTCCTGAATCCAGACCCTTTGTACCGGGTGCGCCTTTTTTACTCATAATTTTCTCCTCTTATCAATGATTATCGGTATATTCCTGCTCGCAGTAAATGCAGCGGTATTTGTGAGTTTCGCTGTCACTTAAATAGAAAATATGGTCAATATCCTCCTCAGCATTTGAGATACAACGGGGGTTTTTGCACTTGATAACGTTTGTAAGCTTTGAAGGAAGTGAAGGTCTTTCTTTTCTGATAAGCTCGCCGTTTTCAATATAGCAAACCGTTACGTTATTATCCACAAAACCTAAAATATCAAGGTCAACACAGGTAATACCGTCAATTTTAATTATATCCTTTTTGCCGTACTTTTCACTTTTAGCGTTCTTAATTACAGCTACGCAGCAGTCAAGCTTATCAAGATTTAAAAGCTTATAAAGCTTCATACCGTTGCCTGCTGTGATATGGTCGATTACTATGCCTTTTTCAAGGCTGTCAATTTTAAGCATTTCCTTCTCCCCCTTATTCTATTTCAAGTAAGGTCATAATAAGTGCCATACGTACGTAAACACCGTTCTGTACCTGCTTGAAGTAAACAGCTCTTTCGTCATCGTCTACTTCTTTTGCTATTTCGTTAACTCTGGGCAGCGGGTGGAGAACTCTTAAAGAATCCTTACCTAAAGCCATTTTTTCTTTTGTTAAAATGTAGCTGTCTTTAAGTCTTATATAATCTTCCTCGTTGAAGAATCTTTCGCGCTGAACTCTTGTCATATAAAGGATGTCAAGCTCGGGCATAACCTCTTCAATAGTTCTTACCTCTCTGAAATCGTGACCGCCCTTAACGAGAACTTCTTCGATGATGTAATCGGGAACTCTTAATTCCTCAGGTGATATAAGAACGAATTTGATGCCTTCGTATCTTGCCAAGGACTTAATAAGGGAGTGAACTGTTCTGCCGAATTTAAGGTCGCCGCAAAGACCTACGGTGATGTTATTGAGTCTGCCTGTTTCCTTTTTGATTGTAAGAAGGTCAGTTAAGGTCTGAGTGGGGTGCTGGTGACCGCCGTCACCTGCGTTTATAACGGGAACAGATGCATATTTTGAACCAACCAGGGGTGCGCCCTCCTTATTGTGGCGCATTGCAATAATATCGCTGTAGCAGGAAACTGTTCTTATTGTATCGCCAACGCTTTCGCCCTTTGCAGCTGAGCTGGAGTTAGCACTGGAAAAGCCTAAAACCTTACCGCCAAGGCGCATCATAGCGCTTTCAAAGGAAAGCCTTGTGCGTGTGCTGGGTTCAAAGAAAAGTGTGGCTAAAATTTTGCCGTCACACTTATGAGCATAGGCGGCAGTATTCTCTGAGATATCCTCAGCTAAATCTAAGATTTTGCCTATCTCCTCTTTTGTAAAATCCAAAGGATCTATAAGATGTCTCATATTCATTCGGTCCTTTCTTTATATAAACTTAAATTACTTACACATTTACTTTATTATAACATAAGGGTATTTTGATGACAATAGATTAAGTTTAAACAAATTGAAAAAATCTAAACTGCTCAAAAAATTCCGCCCTTGCAAAACCTTTCGGCTTGCAAAAGCGGAAATAATTTTTAGTCCTCGTCGGGCTCCTCGGGCATTTCCCAGTTGTGCCAAACGTTCTGAACGTCGTCATTATCATCGAGCATTTCAAGGAGCTTATTCATCTTGGCAACAAGCTCTTCGTTGTCGATTGTTGTATATGTATCGGGAACCATTTCGATTTCAGCGGATACGAACTCGTACTTCTTAGCCTCTAAATCGTCACGAACACCGGAGAAATCCTCGGGCTCTGTGTAGATTTCAAATACGTCTGTATCAGCCTGGAAATCGGATGCGCCGGCTTCTAAAGCATCGTTCATAACTACGTCCTCATCGAGGCCTTCTTTCTCAATGACGATAACACCCTTCTTGTTAAACATGAAGGATACGCAGCCTGTTGTACCTAAGTTGCCGCCGTACTTATCAAAGTAATGGCGAACGTCACCTGCTGTACGGTTTCTGTTATCAGTAAGTGTTTCAACAATAACAGCTACACCGGAAGGACCGTAGCCCTCGTATGTAACAGTTTCATAGTTTTCACCGGAACCGTCACCTGCAGCCTTTTTGATGATTCTTTCGATGTTTTCGTTGGGAACGTTGTTTGCCTTTGCCTTAGCAATACAGTCCTTAAGCTTAGAGTTGGAAGCAGGGTCAGCAGAGCCGCCTTCTCTAACTGCAACAGCAAGCTCACGGCCTATTTTAGTAAATACCTTAGCTCTTGCGCCGTCGGTTTTTTCTTTCTTTCTCTTAATGGTACTCCATTTGGAATGTCCTGACATAATAAACCTACTTTCAAATATATAAAATAAAATTAGACTTGTTTATCCGAATGAATATTATAACATATCAGAAGCTATATTTCAAGTGACAAATACAAATAAGATAGGAATTATAAACGTATTTTATCTGTTATTTTCGTCCCAAGGCTCTTCAATAGGCAAGTTATAATCCTTAAGGCGAATTTGCCTTGTAAAGAGTTCTCTGCCATCCTCATAAAGAATTATCTCTCTGCCGCCACGGTTATCTTCAATATCTTTATCACGGCGCATATCGTAAAGAGCGCCATCATAACCTAACTTTATACCAAAAAGTTCACCGCTAAAATCGTTCAAATGGTCGTGACCGCAGAAAATACCTTTAACATCACCGCGCTGTAAACAAGCCATAAAAAGGCCTGTGTTCATTATACTGCAGCAAACTCGCTCTCCCATTACACCTTCAAACTTACACTCCTCTTTATTTTCAGAAATAAGCCTAAATTCAGGAATAGGGTTATGCATCCACATTATAGCAGGAACTTTTTTAGAATTCTTAACTTCTAAACTTTCTGAAGTCTCATAGTACCATTTAACCTGGTCAAATAAAGGCATAC
The DNA here is from genome assembly GCA_017935165.1 of Clostridia bacterium. Classification (GTDB taxonomy): domain Bacteria; phylum Bacillota; class Clostridia; order Oscillospirales; family Acutalibacteraceae; genus SIG603. The sequence goes on along the minus strand of JAGBID010000069.1, from coordinate 941 downwards.
TATCCCTGTTTTGTACGGGAATCATATTATTAGGAAGCTTCATTGTAGAAACATTTAAACCGAAAGCATCTATAAAATCTTTCTCACTGCTAAGCGAATCCATAGCATAAAGGTAGTAACCTGCTTCATCACTATCGGAACACAAGACTTCGAGAACATAGTTACTTAAACCGTGAAGGGATAAATCCCCCTGACCTGAAATACAGCAACCATAGGATTTATATACCTTCTGCTGCATTAATGCACATTTACGCTGTAAATCGGGAGTAAGAGCAAATTTAGATTCACAGTCATGATTACCGTAAACGTGTGCCCAGGGGATATTTCTTTCTTCGAGCAATGTTATAGTATAATCAAGGTAATCTTTAAAAGTTTCCTCACGGCATTCGTGGGCATAGAACATACCCGAAACAACCATATCACCACCGAAAATAACAAGATCGGGCTTTGCTTCGTCAAGTAAAATTTTCAGCGCTTTTTTCTGAGGACGAAAATATTTCTCGCCACCGTGAAGGTCAGAAACCATTAAAATATGAAAAGAACCGTCTTCTCTGAATCTCAGTTTATTATCAGCACACATAAAATCACCTCGTGTTTATTTAAAAGAATTATAACACAAAGCCTCTTTATTGTAAACATAACTTTATACCATAAAAAGTATCACAAAAATAAACCTTGACAAATTGAAGTCGGGTAATTATAATAATAACGTTACGTGCCGGTGTGATGGAATTGGCAGACGTAGTGGACTCAAAATCCACCGGTAGCGATACCGTGCCGGTTCGAGTCCGGCCACCGGCACCAGAAAACGACAGATTCCGACAGGAATCTGTCGTTTTCAGCTAAATCCACCCTTGCGGGTGGGTGAAATATTGCTTTGCAATGTGAAATACGCCTGCGGCGTGTGAAATTCGCCTCGACGGCGAGTGGGTGGATTTAAT
>JAGBID010000005.1 GCA_017935165.1 Clostridia bacterium | reverse complement strand
TTGTTTATTATTATTTAAATCGAGGTACTTAGTTGTACATTGGACTCATCCTTTCTTTTCTCTGGTTATATAATAACACTAATCAAGCTAAAATACAATATGGAATAATAAACAAATATTGCACTCTCAATTTGTATAAAAGGGAGAAATATATACCCTTTATCCCAAACCTATTGACTTTCCTTATACTTTGTGTTATTCTTAATATGTTGGGTTGCTTTTTTCAAAGCTTCCCTCTTTTTATTTAATAAAGCAACGGCAGCTAAGCTTTTACTTAACTGCCGTTTTCTTATAGTGTTTTAACTTGATTATACACCTGAATAAGCAGAGAAGCCGCCGTCAACGGGAATTGTAACGCCTGTTACAAAGCCGGCTTTTTCGCTGTCCACAATCCAGGAAAATGTGCCTAAAAGCTCCCCGGGTTTACCGAATCTGCCCATGGGAGTAGCTGCTAAAATCTTACCTGTTCTTGCTGTGGGAGTACCGTCGGGGTTAAATAAGAGAGCCTGATTCTGTGCTGTTACGAAGAATCCGGGAGCAATAGCGTTTACTCTGATGCCGCTCTTTGCAAAGTGAACTGCAAGCCAGGAAGTAAAGTTTGTTACAGCTGCCTTAGCTGCGCTGTAAGCAGGGATTTTTGTTAAGGGTCTATATGCATTCATTGAGGAAACGTTCAATACGCTGCAACCCTCAACACCTATCATATCGGTAATAAATACCTGTGTGGGGAGAAGTGTACCCATAAGGTTTAAATCAAATACAAAGTTGAAGCCTTCCTTGGGCAGGTTGAAGAAAGTGAGGATATCGTCTCTGTTCTCGTCGCCCTCTTCATATTCTTCGTGAACTGTTGTGCACTTGGGGTTATTGCCGCCTGCGCCGTTGATTAAAAGTGTGCACTTGCCAAGGTCCTTGAGAACGTTCTGGTGGATTTCTTCAAGGCAAGCCTTATCAAGAACGTTTGCCTTGTAAGCCTTAGCTTCGCCGCCTTCAGCAACGATCTCATCTGCTACCTTCTGTGCAGCTGCCTCGTTTAAATCGAGAAGAGCCACCTTGTAACCATCCTTACTAAGCTGCTTTGCAAAAGCGGAGCAAAGAACACCGCCTGCACCTGTTACTACTGCGATTTTTGTCATTTTTCTTATACCTTATTTAAGGTTTTCCTCCATTTATATAAATTTAAAATACCAACTTAATGATTAATACTGTATTTCAGCGCCGCCTGAAATGGGGTTAAGCTCGCTAACACGTTCCTTGATATTACCGTAGGAGATTTTGTAAGCTAATTTCTTTGCGCTTTCCATTGGGAAATCATCTTCAGTTACCCACTTTGCGATCAAGCTGCAAAGGATTCTTCTGAAATAATCGTGGCGTGCATAGGAAAGGAAGGAGCGGGAGTCAGTAAGCATACCGTAGAATGCTCCGATATAACCTTCCTCAGCCATTGTTTCCATCATATTTATAATTCCGCGCTTATGGTCACAGAACCACCATGCCGCACCGGGAACAACGTTTCTGAAAGAGCCGCAGATAGCAGCAAGCTGTGCGTTCATAACGGGATTTAAATTATAGATAATAGTTTTGGGAAGCTTACCTTTGTTATTCAAGGTGTCAAGAACCTTCATTATTCTTGTACCGTCTATTATATCGCCTATACAGTCACTGCCTGTATCTTTACCGCAGGTCTTGGTTAAAAGGGAGTTTGCATCACGCTTAACAGCTATATGAAGCTGCATTGTAATATTTCTGCGCTTATATTCGCCTGCAAGGAAATTTGTTAAATAACCTATGAAGATATCCTTTTCCTCTTTGGTTATATCATTACCGATAAGAGCCTTAATAAACACCTTCTCTGCTTCTTCACGGGGATATATCCTTGAAGGGAAATCTTCAATACCGTGGTCGGCAAAATTGCAGCCTAAGGAAACGAAATCGTCAAGGGCTAAGCGGATGGCAATTCGCAAATCACCAATATCGTCAATATGAAGGCCGATTCTGTTACCAAGCTTCTTTATATAATCTGCATAGCCTTTTTTATCGATATTTAAAAGGTTATCGGGACGGAAAGCAGGTACTACCTTAGTTTTGAAGCTTTCGTCCTTAGCTATTTCCTTGTGGTACTCAAGGTAATCGGCAGGGTCGTCGGTAGTTGCAATATATTCAACTCCCGCTTTTTCAATAAGCTTTCTGGGTGAAAGTTTATTTTCTGCAATATAATTTCCTGCCAAATCGTAAATCTCATCAGCTGTATAGCCGTTTAAAGGAATATCAATACCGAAATAAAGGCTTAATTCCATCATACTCCAGGAGTATAAGGGGTTACCGCCGCAAAGCGAAATGGTCTCGGCGTATTTTTTGAATTTTTCACGCCAAGGTGCCTTGCCTGTTATAAAGTATTCATCCACACCTGCCTGACGCATAAGTCGCCATTTATAGTGGTCTGCCGCAAGCCACATCTCACCTATATTATCAAAAACCTTGTCCTCGTAAATTTCCTGTGGAACAAGATGGCAATGATAGTCGATTATAGGTAAATTTTTCACGTCTTCATAGAGCTCTAAAGCAAGCTCGGAGTTTAAAAGATAATCCTTACGCATACAAAGTTTCTCCTTTGTGTGATTGACGAAAATTGATAAATTAAGAATATAATAGATTTACTGATTTAGCAAGTGAAATTTTAAATTTCATGTAAATTGCAAGAATAATGCCTATTATTGCAATATTTATTCTTTAGAGAGCTTTATAAATATATAAAGCAGCAATAGAAGCAAAACCGTGGTCCAAACTTGCGTTCTCGCTCATATGCTCCCACAAAGTTCCTGTTTTTTCTGCCATATTTATAAAGAAACTCTTGCATTCATCAAGTACCTTTTCGTTATCTTTTTCTCTTAAAAGTACTTCGAGTCTCAGATAATTACCGATAAATGCATTGGATTTTGAAACCTCCGGGTAGGTTTTTTCATAGTTGCGCTTGGGTCCGAATTCATCTAACATTTTAGCCCAAAGCTTCGGGTGGCTTTCTTTGGAAATAAGCTTAAAGAACATTGCATAGTACTGGCAGGTTTCTGTAATATTTTCGGTTCTTACAAGGTTATTGCCATCTCTTAAAGAGTTATCTACGAAGAATTCTCCATTGAAACCGAATTTCAGAATGTTTTCTCTTATAATTTCGCTTTTTTCGGTGTAAGAAGCATCGCCGTATAGCTTGCCTGCCGCTCTTAAAGCATCCATATAGAGCATATTGCTGGGGAAGTTGACTCCTGTTACGTGGTCGTCGTTATTGCAGGCACTCCATTCTACGAATACCCAGCCTTTTAAATTCTCCAGAAGATTATATTCGTTTTCACACTCTTTGAAGTAATTCAGTACACCGTCCACTTTGTTTCTTGCAAGTTTTACAAGCTCAGTATCGCCTGTTCTTTCGAGGTAATTTTCAAGCTCAAGAATAAACCACAAAGCCCAGTTGGGAATATGGTTGCCGTTATAGTGGTCGGCAGGGTAACACATAGGCAGCATTCCCTCGGGGAGCTCTTTGAGCTGAGGTGATAAAATTAAATTCTCCAGGAAATTTTTCTCAACGGAATTTTTACCTGTGAAGAACTTTTCTGCCTGACCTGAGAAGTAACTGTCGCAAAGCCAGCCGGCTCTTTCTCTTGCAGGGCAGTCGGTTAAAACGTCTAAAGCGTTATGAATAAAAGTATTTCTTGCAGCTTCAATAATTTTATCCAGCTTATAATCACCTGTAGTAAAGCTGAAATTTTCCGTATCGGGGTTTTCGTAGGTAATGAGGCCTAATTTTTCGATTTCAACATCACCGCCTATTACGTTTAAGCGAAAAAATCTGCCTACGTAGGGCTCGAAGGAAATTAAGTCATATTCGCCTTTTTGTAAATGATATTTAACGGCTGAAGTAAGGTCATTGCGCTCGTGATTGATTTCGGTGCAGTTTTCTTTTGGGAAAGATAATTCATCGCACAGGATATAAACGTCACACTCACTTAAAACTTTACACTTGAGGCTGAAAAATCCGCAAAGTGTACGTTTAGTATCGTAAGTTTTATAATAACCTTCCTTTTTATCGCCGTTTTTATAGTATTCCATTTGGAAAAATTCATCATAAAGGCACTCTGAAAGCTCCTCGTATCTATAAGCTTTAAAAGTATCCTTAGAGTATTCGGCATCATTTAATGCGCGTGAGCGGAATACAGGCACTTTTTCTTTATTTATTATAATGCCGCCATCTTCAAAGCTATCAGGGAAAGCAATATATTTTAATTCGGGATAGCTTACATTACGGCTAAGCACCTTGGGACCTTCAACTTCATTTGTTTCAACTTCGGGGAAGAAGCTTTCGTCGCCAAGGTAAAAAGCCTTCCTATCCTTTTTCATATCATAACTTTCAACGAAGCAGCGCTGAAAACTTGCTCTGTGGGATTTTACCACACGGTCGTTTATATAGAAAGCCTTGAAATCTTTAATATCTGCAATAATTTCGCCGCAGCAAGTGATCTCGGCGCCGAAATAAGGCAGTTCATCAAGTAAATAATAGCTGTTGCAATTATTGGCGTAAACCTCAAAAACTATATTGATATTTCCAAGAGGCAAAGAATATTCGTCAATTCTTACGTATCCGTGAGCTGCTCTTGCAGGGCCGTAAGCCAGAAATTCGCCGTTAACAAACATTCTGTATACGCCGCTTGACTTTATTTTGATTTTTGCACCTTTTTTGTTATCGAATTTATAGCTGAAAGCTAAACTATGATTCATTAAATCTCTTAATACTTTATTCCATACCGTTTTCATGTATAAAACCTCCTTTTTGAAATAGTATAGCTACAAAAAGATAACTTGTCAATAATCATCGATTGTACTTTAAATTAAACACAGCTTCACGGTTACACTATATATAGTGTGCGGCTTGATTTTTGGCCGATATATACAATTAAAATGTTTGTAAAATAAAACAGTTGACAAAAAATAGAATGTGGTATAAACTATAACCATAACAAAAAGGCGCCCCGAATTAAAGGACGCAGCTTTTGGTAACTGACGGATTATTGTGATTACACAAAGGGAACCAAAAGAAAATAAAGCCGACCGTCTGGGCAGATCTGCAGTGATGCAGGTTTGCCTTTTTTGTTATTTATTTATCAATTAAACGGAGGATTTTATTATGTTTCAGGGATTAATTAAAGGAATTTTGGCAGGCCTTTGCATTTCCATTGGCGGAACTGTATTTCTTTCCTGCGAAAGCAAGGTTGTAGGTGCAATATTCTTCTGCGTTGCCTTGCTTGCAATTTGTATGTGCGGCTTTGCACTTTTCACCGGTAAGGTTGGCTTTTTAGCTATCAGCCACAAGAAAAACGATTTCAGGGATGTTCTTACTTCACTTCTCGGAAACCTTATAGGATGCGTACTTTTCGGACTCATGATTCAGGTTGGCGTACCGAAGTTAATACCCACTGCACAGACAATCTGCACAGCTAAATTGGCTCAGACAGTTTGGGAGGCTCTTATCCGCGCTTTCTTCTGCGGTGTACTTATGTACCTTGCAGTATGGATCTACAGAAACAAGAATAGCTCCCTTGCTATTTTCTTCTGTGTTCCCGTATTTATTTTAAGCGGCTTTGAGCACTCAATTGCCAATATGTTCTACTTCTCAGTAGCAGGCTTCTTTACTTGGGATGCTCTTCTCTATATCGTACTTATAGTGCTTGGCAACAGCGTTGGCGGTTTATTGATTCCCTTAATGCTTAAAGCCTGTGAAAAATCAAATAATTAAAAAGAAAGGCTGAGATTTTATTTTCTCAGCCTTTTTATAAGTGTATTTCCGTTTTCTTTAAGCCAATTTTCGTATATTTTGTAGTCGGGCATTACTTTTGCAACCTCTGCCCAGAAAAGCTTTGAGTGGTTCATTTCCTTTAAGTGGCAAAGCTCGTGAATAACTACGTAGTCCCTTACCTTCTCAGGTGTAAGCATTAAAAGGCAGTTAAAATTAAGGTTCCTTTTTCCGCTGCAGCTTCCCCAGCGCGTAAGCTGATTTCTTACCGTTACATTATTGTAGCTTACGTTCATTTTCTCTGCAAAATATTTTATTCTGGGAGGAAGGTCAACAAGGGCTTTATCGGCAAGAATTTTTATTTCCTCCTGAGTAAAGGGCGGGAGCTTTGGCTCGTTTTTCTTTTTTTCAAGGTGAGCTTTTATCCATTCGGACTTACTTGCAACAAAGGTATAAATTCGCTGTGGGTTCGTTAAATAAGAGCAGCGCACAACTACCTTTCCTTCGTTTGTTATCTGCAAAGCCATAGTCTTACGGTTGCTTCTTATTATTTCATACTCTATTCCTTTTACTTCAGGCATAATAAAATCTCCTCAAATTAAAAAAGGAAGCTTTGAAAAAAGCAACCCAACACATTAAGAATAACACAAAGTATAAGGAAAGTCAATAGGTTTGGGATAAAGGGTATATATTTCTCCCTTTTATACAAATTGAGAGAGCAATATTTGTTTATTATTCCATATTGTATTTTAGCTTGATTAGTGTTATTATATAACCAGAGAAAAGAAAGGATGAGTCCAATGTACAACTAAGTACCTCGATTTAAATAATAATAAACAACAGGGTCAAAAGACATTAAAAGTCAAAGTAACCGATAAACGTTTAAAATTATTAAATCGAAACGAGCCGCCATTAGGAAGCAGATTTCAGATGTGAGCTAAAAAAGAAAGAATTTCTCCTGAAAAGAAGAAACCCTTACGAAATGGTACCTCACGAAAAAGAGTTCTCATTAAATTAGCACATACGATAAGTCCTGTAAGAAAATAAATTCAAGTATACTTTTTAAAGAAGAGAAATTTAAAAAGTACTTTAAGACTAAGCTTAAAGAAAACTGAATTTTAAAAAATAATAAGGATAGTAAATCGACGGTAGTATGAAATAATAAGGAGAACGAATTAAAATTTAATATGGGCATCATTTCAGTTTAA
>JAGBID010000068.1 GCA_017935165.1 Clostridia bacterium | reverse complement strand
CTTAAACTCCTTCTTTCTGTGAAGGAAAACAAAGAGAACGATATTTGAAAGCACACCCGTGATTACGAGCTTAATTGCTAAGGTCAAGAAGCCGTTGTCGGGTATTAAGTTACATACAAGGACGCAAACGGTGCCTGCCACAGCAGTAACGAAGGCATATAAAAGCACGTTGAAAACGTATTCTTTTCTGCTTCTTTTAAAGAGGACCGTGAAAAGATTGTGGATAATCCAGGGCATACCTACGAAGGCTGTGGAAATAAAGGTAGCAAAAAGCACACCGTAAATACCGAAGAACTGAACAAGTACAACGTTTAATATAACGTTAGCGGCGGCTGTTACAAGGGGACGGAATCTATCCTCATGCCAGATTCCGGAAGCATCCTTGTAGGTGTGCAGCACCTGATTTATCTGCTCCACAAAGAAATAAAGAACAAAGCATATAACGGCGCTGAAGTCAAGCATCAAGCTGTTGTCGCCGCCAATCCAGATATACATAAAAGGCTGAATTAAGGTTAAAAGGCAGCAGGAGCAGATGCACACAACCCAGCCGATAATGAAGGTGAATTTGTTAAGGTCGTTGTAATTCTTTTCCTTAGTTTCCGTTGCAATACTGTTTCCGATGCCTGCGGTTACACTTCGGAAAATAACGGTTAAAATACCTACCACAGCACTTAAAATGTAGTAGTAGTTATTGTAAATACCAAGGACGGTAAGTCCCAAAAAGGCGGAGATAACAATGGAGTCTGCCGAGGTCACCACAACCATACCAAGGCGGGATGTGAAAAGGTCCTTAATGCGCCTGTTTATTGCCTTTGTTTTTTCCTTTTCCATCTTACCCTTTGGCTTGTAATTGGGGTAAAGCTTCTTTGCATAATAGGCAACAATTATATTTGTAAGTACCTGAGTTACAATTGCCGCCACAAGGTAAAGGTAATAGCTTTTTGTAAGTAAGATTACAGCAAACTGACTTACGTACTGAAAAGTATAGGTAAGCATTGTTACCTTGCTGGTAATATCGTTTCTCTGGTGGGCGTTTAAAAGGCTCTGCTTGTAAGCAAACACCCAGTAAGAAAGCACGGTACTTACTAAGTTTAAAAGGTATACGATATAGATATTTGTATCATCGGGGATGACGCTGTCCTTACTTATTAAGTATGGGATAAAGGGCATCAGTATAAGTCCGCCCACAGCAATAACCGCGCCGATTATTCTGTAATAGAGCCTGTAAAGACTTAAAAGCTTACATATTTCCGTTTCGTTCTGCTCAGCAATAGGCTTATACATACTGAAAACCATAGCCGAGCCTACGCCCAACTCAGCAAGGTTTAAAACAAGTAATATAGAGGTAAAAAGGCTGTTCAAGCCTAAATACTCCATACCCATTACGTATATCATTGCCGTACGCATGGCAAAGGGTAAAAGTATCTGATAAACTTTTAGAAACATACCGAAGAAAATATTTCTTGCGGCGTTTTTAGTTCTGCTCTGCTCCAAAATAAACACTCCGAGATTATATAATTTATTTAAATAAATACATTTTAATTATACCATATTATGTGGAATTAAACAATAAAAGAATGTGCTAAGATGTGATTTTTTCCTATTGACACATAAGCTGTTTTACTTTAAACTGGTATTAAATATTTTGGGAAGCGGTGATATTATGAAGTTTACTGAGCTTTTCAGTAATGCAAAATTCGTAACTGCAAGTAAAAAATCTGTTAACCCCCAGATGCGAGGCAGCTTTTACATTGATAAAGCTAATGAAAATACAGAAATTATTATTTGCGGACTTGGCTATTTTGAGTTTAAGATTAACGGAAAAAAGGTAACGGATGACCTTTTCACCCCTGCAGCCAGCAACTACCACCATTTTGATGATTGTTACTGCTACAAAAGCTTCGGCGAAGAAATGAGCTTCAGAATTTACTGTATGAAGTACGACATTACCCCCTATATCAAAGAGGGCGAAAACCTGATTACCGCCGAGCTTGGTATGGGCTGGTACAGCGTTATGCACGGCGAAAGAAGGAATATGAATTTCGGCGAGCTTAAACTCTGCTATAAAATAACAAACGGCAAAAACGAGATTTACTCTGACGGTAATATAAAATGGCGCGAAGGTCCCATTTACGATACTAATTTCACCGAAGGCGAAAAGCACGATTATTTAAAAGCAGATTACTGTGACGGCTGGGAAAATACAGACTATGATGATTCATTATGGGCATACACAACCGAAGTAAAAGCACCCGAAAGCGAATATTATATTCAGGATTTTAATTCCGACAAAATTATAAGAACGGTTTACCCGAGGCTTATAAGCGAAACTGAAGAGTGGAGGCTTTACGATTTAGGCGAAACCGTAACGGGCTGGCCAATAATCAAGTGTGATACTAAGGGTGAAAAAGTACTGGTACGTATGGCTGAAAGAATCAAGGAAAATGTGCTTGATATTTCTTATTTACACGGTCAGCACTTTGAGTTTACTGCCGACGGCTCCTGCCGTGAATACCACCCCAAGTTTACTTTCGGTGCATTCTGCTGTGTGGAAGTTTCTAAAAATGCTGAACTTTTGCGAGTTGACGTAATTCATACCGATTTAAACGAAACAAGCGAATTTATTTGCGATAACGAAACTTTGAATTGGTTCCACGAAGCATTTATAAGAACTCAGCTTATAAATACACACGGCTCAATACCTTCTGACTGCCCTCATATTGAAAAGCGCGGCTACACGGGCGACGGTCAGTTAACAAGCGAAACAGTAATGCTTATGTTTGATGCCAAGGATATGTACAAAAAATGGATGGGCGATATTGCTGATTCCCAGGATAAGAATTCCGGCCATATTCAGTACACAGCGCCTTACGTTGAAAGCGGCGGCGGACCCGGCGGATGGGGATGTGCTATTATTGAAGTTCCCTATTCATACTACAAAATTTACGGTGACAAAGAACCTCTTTATAAGTACTTTGATAATATGCGCCGCTATTTTGATTATCTTGAAGCACACAGCGAAAAAGATTTAGTTGTAAGCGACCAGCCGGGACTCTGGTGCCTTGGTGATTGGTGTGCGCCCTCCCCTCTGCACGGAACCTTACCTTTGATCCCTGCTCCTCTTGTTAATAACTATTTCTATATAAAATCTTTAAATCGAATGGTAGAAATTGCTGCGGCAATTGGTAAAGAGGAATATATCGAAGGCTTTAAGAAAGTGGCAGAAATTAAAAAAGCAGCTCTTGTAAGAGAATATTATGATGTAAATACAGGCAACTTTGCAGAAAATAAAAACAGCGCCAACGCTTTTATGCTCGACATCGGCATTGGCGATGAGAGAACTTTAAACAACCTTGTTACAAGTGTAATAAGACGCGGCACTTTCGATACAGGTATTTTTGGTACCGATATATTAACAAGAATTCTTTTTGAAAAAGGTTTCGGTAAGCTGGCTATAGATTTATTAACAACCGAAGAAGCTCCTTCATTTAATTATATGATGAAAAAAGGCGGCACCACCTTATTTGAAGAGTGGTTTGGCCACAGAAGCCTCTGCCACCCCATGTTCGGTGCTGTAGCAAGATATTTCTACTACTACATTTTAGGTGTAAGGCAAAAAGAAACAAGTGCCGGCTTTAACGAAGTTATTATCAACCCCGTTTACTGTGATAAAATAAGAAAAGTATCCGGCAAGGTAAAAACAGATAAGGGAGATATTAAGGTAGAAATAGACAGAAAGCTTAAGTTCACAATAAATATAACTATCCCCGAGGGTATTAAGGCTACTTATATTGATGAGCTTAATAATGAAATTAAGCTTAACGCAGGCAGAACATCATTTGCACTTCGTAAACCTCCTGAATTCTATAGCTATTATGAAAAACTTAAACCCAGAGTAACTTTCGCAAAAGATATATAAAAGGAGTCATTAATTATGTTAAACAACTTTGAAAATGCTTTAAGAGAAGGTAATATACCTCCACGAAAGAAGCTTGTTAAAAAAGGCAGCGTAAAACTTAACGTTGTTGAAACCACACCTGTAGTTTGGGGCGAAAGACTTTTGCGTTTTGAGTGGCTCAGAAACTTTGGTTGGGGCAGCAGCGGTCAGCTTGCTTCAGGCGTTAATCAGCGAGAGCGCGGCTGTTATCACTTTGTTGACCATTTTACTGAGGAGGAGGTTGGTGCAGAGTTTGCTTTCGACCATTCCTTCGGTGCCTGCTATAATAAGGACGGCACTATGTATGTTATCGGTGTTGAAGGTGGCGGCGGCGGAAATCAGCTTAACACCTTCCTTTCAACCGACCTTATCAACTGGGAAAAGCACCCCTGTTTAACTTTCCCTGAGGATATAAACCTGTTTAATACTTCCATCTGTAAGGCTGAGGATAAATTCGTTTTAGCCATTGAGATCGGCGGCAAGCATGAGGCTGTAGGCGTTCCCTTCACCTGTATTTTCGCTGTTTCCGATGATATGATAAACTGGCAGCTTCTTGATATTATGGAATATTCCTATAACCGCGATTATTACTCTGCCTGCCCTTGCATCCGTTATTACGGCGGCTACTTCTATATGATATATTTAGAGGGTCTGCCCCATCACAGATGGTTCCCCTATATTGTAAGAAGTAAGGATTTAAAAAACTGGGAGCTCGGTATTACCAATCCTATTATGTGCCCCTCAGACGAGGATAAGATTATACTTTACCCCGAAACACTTACTAAGGCGCAAACGGATTACTTATTAAACGCAGTTGATTGCAATAACTCTGACTTTGATATTGCCGAATATAAAGGCAAGTGCTACATAACCTACAGCTGGGGTAACCAGTTTGGCAAGGAATTTTTAGCCCTTGCCGAATACGACGGCAGCGAGGAAGAATTCTTAAAATCTTTCTTTTAATGCAAAATTTAAGGCTTAGAAGTTATAACTTCTAAGCCTTTTTCTTTTATAAATTATTTCTGTAATTATCCCATGCAGCTTTAAGCTGTGCCCAATCTTCCTCTGTAAATTCCTCAGGGATGTCGTAAAGGTCAGGTACGCCTAACTTTGGCATCTGCAGGTAGGTGTAAAGTGTTTCTTCCTTAGTTGCACCTACAGCACCGTCGGTGTCAATTAATACACCGGGCATTGCAGCGCTTGCAAACTCTGTCCTGAACCTTATTACACTTATGGGATTTCTAAGGCAGCCATCATAGTCGTGAACTCTGTACTGGTCGCAGTCCTCGGCAAAATATGGGTGAACGCTGCTCATATTAATGAGGGCATCGCTTTTAGCTTCCTTCGCAAACTCATAGACATTGTGGAAAAGCCTTTTCATCATTTCCAAGCCGTACACGCCCTTTTCGTAGGAAACGGCACCTGCCATACGGGGATTCAAATCCATAAAGTCCAGCTTAAAGCCATCGCAGTTATAACAACCCGCGTCACTTGAAAGCAGGCTGTAAATTGCATTTTTCAGGCGCTTTAAATACTTGGGGTTAGTGGGGTCAACAACGTATTTCTTGCCGTCCAGCATAATACATTCATCCTCGGGAACACCCTCGCAATCCCAAAGTTTGAACCACAGTATAACTTTCCTGCCCTTATTATGCTGCTCATCTGCAAAGGCACGCAGGTCAGGCCATTTTTCCTTATCAACTTTAAGAGTGCCGTATTCTTCCTGCCACTTATCATCAATCATAACCAAGGTGGGGTTCAGATTTTCGTAATCTATTTTCTTTAAAAATCCTCGGTAATCACTTTCCTTTGCGTGGTCGGGTGCTCTTAAGCCGGATTTACTTCTTAATGCGCACTGTGCGCCCCAACCGCAGAACATAGGGCCTTTCCACCAGGAATGAGCTTCTTCCTTAGTTATATTTCTCTTATAGCCTAAATTATCATACTGCCAGGCTGAATAATTCTTTATGGCGTCCATATCATCCTGACCGAAGCCTATAAGCACGTAAGGTGACTGCCACTCGCCCTTTACTTCCGTATATCCTTTTAAGGGCAGGTCAAAGTGTATGCCTGTTTTCTGCCAACCGACTCTTGGTGCCTTTACCACAAAGCGTTCAAAATTGTGCTGACCCTTTAAAGCTGCCAAACCTACGTATACCCAATCCTCGGCAAAATCGCTCCAGAAAGGGAAAACCATTGGCGGAGGTGCGGCACGCAGGGGCATCATAGCGCCTTTAAATTCATAGCCTTCGCTGTTTCCTGCCACGTCAATTAAGAATTTGGAACGTTCACGGTCTAAATTCTGGGAGTTTACGTTTAAATATCCCGCAACGGAAAAAGCTGAGCCGTTTACTTCCTCAGCACCGCGGAAATATTCTATATTTTCAGGTGCACCCCTACCCATAATTTTTATATAGTAAAGAAGAGCATTGTCTTTTATTTCAAGAAAGTACTGCTTTTTCTGCCAGATGCTACCCTCTGCTTCCCAAACAGCAAGCAGTCCCTGCTGACTTTCAAGTTCCTTGGCAAGGTACTTTAATTCGGCCTTTTCCCCTACGTCGATTTTATCAGGCAAATTTACCCTTGAATGGACGAATAAATCAAAAAGTCGCCATGAACCTGAGCAAACCTCGAAGGAATTTTCCTTTATTACCACTTTGTGGGTGCCGTCTATTTTAAACTCTTTCATAATTTTCACCTGTTAAATTATGCTTATAGAATTTCAACACAACCTGCTTAAGTGCAAATTGTGGTGATTTTTTAATTTAAATTATAAGCCGTAGATTTCGCTGAACTTTTTCTCTAAGTAATCTGTGTAGTAAGTGGGGTCGAACTTACCGCAAACCTTTTCGAAAAGCTCTGTGGGTGTGTAGAGGCAGCCAAACTTCCATATGTGTTCCTCCAGCCAGGCGTTTCCCTTTGTAAGCTTGCCGCTTGCTATCTCCTCTGCTAAATTAAGCTCCATTTCCATTTCCAAAAGAATCTGAGGTCCGTAAGCAGAGCCGAGTGCGTAGGAGGGGAAGTAACCGATGTTGCCGTTTGACCAGTGGCTGTCCTGTAAAACGCCCTGCTTATCGTCAGGCACGTCCACACCAAGGTACTCCTTGTAAAGCTTCTTCCACATTTCGGGAAGGTCCTTTGCAGTAATCTCGCCCTTGAACATAGCTTTTTCCAGCTCATAACGAACCATTACGTGCAAGGAATAGGTAAGCTCGTCAGCTTCTGTTCTTATAAGGGAGGGCTCTGCGCGGTTTATCATCTTATAGAAGGACTTTTCGTCCACATCTTTAAACTGTTCGGAGAATTTTTCCTTAAGGAAGGGGTAAATAAGGTTAGTAAATGCCTCACTTCTGCCAATAATATTCTCATAGAAACGGGACTGGCTCTCGTGAATTGCCATGGAAACACCGCCGCCAAGGCAGGTATTCATAAGTTCATCACCTGTGTGGAGCTCATACAAAGCGTGGCCGCACTCGTGAACAACGCTGTAAAGGGAGCTTGCAAGGGCGTTTTCGTGGTAGTGGGTAGTGATACGAACGTCCTTTTTAGTGAAGTTTGTTGTAAAGGGGTGCTCTGTCTCGCCGATTATGAAGTTATCGCGGTTGATGTCCATAATGTCGATAAGGTACTCGCTGAATTCCTCCTGCTGTGCCTTGGGGTAATTTAAGTGAAGGACGCTGTCGTCAATCTGCTCTTTTTCCTGAATCCTCCTGATTAGGGGAACGATTTTCTCGCGCAGAGCCTTGAAGAATTCGTCACATCTCTCCTTTGTAAGGCCCTTTTCGTAGGAATTGAGGGCTGCATCGTAAGGGTCCTTTTCGGGGTCTGTGTAGGAATAAATTTCCTTTGTCATATCGAACATCTTCTGTAAATAGGGCTCGAACATAGCAAAGTCGTTTTTCTCCTTTGCTTCGTGCCATACTGCATCGGATTCACTGGAAAGCATCTGGTAGGATGTGAAAAGCTCCTTGGGAATCTTCTTCATCTTTTCGAAGCCTTCGTGCATCTCCTCAATTTTCCTTCTCTCTACGAAAGAAAGCTCCTCCTTCTCTTTAAAAAGAACCTCAATGGATTCCTCGTGCTCGGGGGAGGTTTCAAGCTCGTACATCATTCCTGCAAGCTGACCTAATGTTTCGGCTCTGCCCTGGGCGCTGCCCTTGGGAGCTACTGTAGCGGCATCGTAGTACATAATGCCCATGGCGTGGCCGAGGGCGTTGCTGACCTTTTCAAATTCTTCTAATTTAAGTAATGCTTCTTCTCTTGTCATAGTATTTCTCCTTATTAATCTGACTTACCTTTGAGGGAATGTTAAATCTAAAGATGCATAAACGCCTTCAAGCTTTATTCTCCCAACCCCTCCGTCATTTTCTTCGAAAATGCCACCTCCCCCGTGGTCACAAAGTGCCACGTAAATTCGAAGACGTCCGGATGAGAATTTTTGACAGAGGGCGGCGAGTTGCACGCAGAAAGGTAAGACTGTTTCGTTCTTTTTAATAAGTATACCACTTTAAAGGGAAGAAGTAAATAAAGCTCTTAACTTTAAAGGACAATTTATTTCATTTGTCCGTTGATTTAAATAGTTTTCGGGTATAAAATAGTAATATTAATTTAAAGGAAGTATATATATGCCGTTTTTGATTATCGGAATTATTTTAATAACAGTATTTTTTATCGGTTCCCTTATCTCCTACCGAATGGCTTTTTACCAGTCCAATAAACAGAAACGAAAGGAATTAAGCCTGCCAAACAGCCAGCAATACAAAGAAGCCGCAGGACCTATGAACGAGATGGTGGCAGAGCTTTTAAATGAACCCTTTGAGGAGATCTATACAGAAAGCTTTGACGGCTTGAAGCTTTACGGCAGGTATTACCACAGGAGCGACAACGCGCCCCTGCAGATAATGTTCCACGGCTACAGAGCAAAGGCAGAAAGGGACTTTTGCGGCGGCGCAAGGTTTTCAAGGGAAAAGGGCTACAATGCCATAATAGTTGACCAGCGCGCCCACGGAAAAAGCGACGGCCACACCATTTCTTTCGGCTTAAAGGAAAGGTACGACGTTTTAAGCTGGGTAAACTACGCAAACAAGCGCTTCGGTACTGATACGAAAATTCTCCTTTACGGACTTTCCATGGGTTCAGCCACGGTTATAATGGCGTCGGGTTTAAATTTACCCGAAAACGTAGTCGGAATTGTTGCCGACTGCCCCTACAGCTCACCTAAGGACATCATCAAAAAGGTAATTAAGGATATGCACCTGCCACCCACGCTTTTATACCCCTTCGTGTTTTTGGGCGCTTTGATATTCGGAAGGCTCAATATAAACGAAACCACCGCGGAAAACGAAGTTAAAAAAAGCAAGACTCCCATTCTTATTTTCCACGGCGAGGATGATAGATTCGTTCCCAATGAAATGAGCGCAGTTATTTATGAAGCCAACAAGGCTATGGTAACAAGGGAAAGCTTCCCTCAGGCAGGCCACGGCTTAAGCTTTATCAAGGACCCCGTAAGATACAAAAAAGCCCTTACCGCATTCTGGGAAAGGGTGCTTAAATAATATAAGACCACCGAATTTAAACTTCAATTTAAACTCGGTGGTTTTCTTTTTATGATGAGAGCAGATCCTCATCATCGAGGCGGCGGGTGTAATATTTTGCCCAGCGGATAAAATCACTGTAGGGTTTATCCGCTTTAAAATAATCGTTAAACCTTGTTTCAAGGCATTTTACGAAGGCTTTACCGCTTTCGTCATAATAAAGGGAGTAAGGTACGCCGTCGAAGATTATAATACCTTCTGCGTTTTCGGTGTTCTCTGTAAAAAGAGCCGGCAAATCACAATTGTGAGTTACTTTGTACATATCATTCATATCCTTCCAATTGTGACTTATTTGATTAACGGGATACTCCTCGCCGTATCTTAAATGAGGACCCTTAAACACAAACTTGAAGCCTTCTACCTTGCCGATATCGGTATAAGTTACTTGCCCGAAGTTAAACTTAAGTTCTTTTACTTCAAATCTCGTATCTGAGCGTATTTCTGAAACTTCATACTGCTTAAACTCAGGTATCGTATTATCATAGGGCACGAAGATTTCATAAAGAGCGTATATGCTTGCACATATAACCAGTACAATTGATACAACCAGAACGATTTTTAACGGTTTTTTCATAACGCTAAACTCTCTTTAATAGGTGGGAGTGAACTTTTAATTCACTTAGTGTTTATTCTTACAACATTATATTAACATACAGAAGGATATATTTCAATATGGGAAAATACACAAATGTAAAGCCGTGCTTTTGTACAAAACAGAGAATTAATATTTTATAGAGTTTAATTATTGACATATAATGTACAATATGTTATTATTGACATAGTGATGATAATAAAACACCTGAAAGGCTTAAGCTGTGACCTTTCAGGTGTTATTTTATTTCTCGCTGTAAAAGAGCTTTACCGTTAAAGCATCGAATTTTTCTTCGTCCACAATGAACTGATAGTAGCCGTCCTTAATAATATTTTCCCCTTCGTAGGTGAAAAACTCGCCTAAATCAAAGCTGCTGTACCTTTGGAGCATACTGTTTATATTTGAAGGGGTAAGGTCCGTAACAATGTAAGGGGCTACGGCATCGTAAAGGCTTAAGGCAAAATTCAGGTCCTTACTTGATTTATCTTTTAAAGCAGATATAAATCCCTTTACGTACTCCTGCTGCCTTTCCATTCGGGTAAGGTTTTTCTGATTGCCCACGTCCTTTCTTGTGCGGACGTAGTCGATAACCTGGTCGCCTTTTAAGGTTATTTCGCCCATTTTGATTGTTGGGTTTACCTTGGAAAAATCCTCTTTAACAGTTACCTTTACACCGCCCACGGCATCGTTTGCTATTGGAATTGCGTCCATATTCATAGATACGCAGTAATCAATACTGAGCCCGTGGATGAATTTCTGAAGGGTGTTTTTCACGTTTTGGGAGCTTTCCTCCATACCGTCGCCGTAGGTATGGGCAAGGGCTAACTGGCCGTAGCTTGTGCCCGCAAGCTCACCCTTTAAGCCTAAAACGTCCATATTCACCATTGTATCTCGGTTTAAACAGAGGATGTCGCAGGTTTTTTCCTTCTCATCGAAGATAAGGAGCATTATACTGTCGGCGGCGCCTTCGTTACGGTAATTGTTTGTAGGTGCTCTTTCGCCGTATTTATCAATACCCAGCACCATTATTACGGTTATATCCTGCCTTGGGAAGTAGGACTTGCCGTCCCTTACTATTGTTTTGGTGCTTGCAGTCACTTCTATATCCTTTCTTTCCGCCTTTAAAAGGGGCTCGGCAAGATATAAAACACTGCACACAAATATAAGAGCCAACAAGAGAGTAAGGCATTTTAAAATAATATCTTTCAGGTTTTTCTTTTCCATCAGCTAACCTTTATTTTTTCAATATAAACTTTAAGATGAATAAAATTATGGAGGTAACTGCGGCTACGGCGGCTGTAACTATGGCGATAATTGTACCGATGTTATTATCCTGCACGGGAGTGTCGGCTGCTTCCTCCTCAATTACGAAGGCAACGGGACAAATTTCTGTAAAGCTTACGGTAACTGTGCCGTCCTCATTGATTTTTACGCTTTCAACGGGTTTCCATTCATCGTTAACGCACACCAAAACCTTAAGATTATCGTTTGCATTTACGTTAAGATCGAAGTTAACGGAAAGCGCCGCACCGCCGTTTAACAAAGCCTCCTTACCCTTATGGTCAGGATTTTCACGGCAACCCTCATACATAAAGCTAATGTCCAAAAGCTCAAGGACTGTGTACTTGTTTTTTAAAGGAAGCTTCATTTCTCCGCTTTCAAGCTTGCTGTAAACTTCCAGAAGCTTGGCTCTTTCTTCCTCGGTGATATCTGTGGATTTTTCGCTTGCCTCTTTGATAGTGGTAACGATAAGGCAGGATGAAACCTCCTCGCCCTTTAAGGTAGCCTCGATAATCTCGGGACCGTCCTTGTAGCTTATGCTGGGTACAAATTCCGTTGCAGAAGCACCGAAAGCTGCAGTTAAAGAAAGTATTAATGCTAAAAGAATAGTGATAATTTTTTTCATAACGATTACTCCTTTTATATTTTTGTGATAATTACCTTTGTTTTAATCGGAAAGAACCGCTTTCTGATATTCTTCAATACGGGATATTGCCCTTTCCCCCGGCTTTTTTTCTATAAGCCTTATAGCTTTTTCAAGCTCGGGTCTTCTTTCATTCATATCGTGGCAGTCAGAACCTATAAGGTGAATTAAATCAGCCTTAAGCAGTTTAAGTGCCTTCCGTGAAGTAAAGGGATTTGTAAAAAATTCTCCGTTTGCCTGGATGAGTACGGGCAGCTGTGAAAGCTTTTTTAAATCCGCAAAGCTTTTAAACCTGCTTAAATACCTTTCAATATGGGCGATTACGGGAGTTAAGCCGTGCTTAACGTATATACCTTCAAGCTGGCGGTACATTGTTTCCGTCCAGGGTGAAGCAGGCATTTCTATAAGTATGGCATTTTTGCCGCCTAAGGTAAGCTTTGAAATCACCTCGCTGTCGCTGATTCCGGGGAAATAGTAAACCTCCGCTCCCAATATTATTTCGGGCATATCGGGCTTTGCCTTCATAGCTTCTTTAAGCTTATTCGCCGCGGCTTCACGGCGGTTTAAAAAGCTTTCAGGTTTATCCCTTTGGGGGTAAAAATGAGGTGTTGCCACTACTTTTGTTACTCCGTTTTTCCATTCAAGCTGAAGCATACTGAGGGATTCTTCAATACTTTTACTGCCATCGTCAATATCGGGGAGTATATGGCTGTGAAAATCAATTATATTCCCCATTATTTCACCTTATTTCCGGGTGAAGCTACGGTATTTTCGTAGCTTTTACCGTATTTTTTGTAGTAGCGCTTATAATAGCCCTTGCCGCTTTGCTCGTTTGTGGCGTTGAACACTACACCTAAGGTTTTGCTCTTAACAAAATCAAACTGGCTGACTGCATCAAAAAGAGCACCGCGGTCACAGTAATTCTGGCGGACAATTAAAAGCATACCGTCCGTTGCCTTTGCCACGGTAAGGGCATCACTTACTTCGCCAACGGGAGGCAGGTCCAGAATTACGTAGTCGTAAGTTTTGCGCATAGATTTAAGGGCGTTATCCATACGCTCGCTGCTTAAAAGCTCCACGGGGTTGGGAGGATTCTGACCCGCTGTGATAACGTGGAAGTGCTTTTCACCGCCCTCAAGCTGACAGCTTTGAATTACGTCCGTTAAACTGCACTGCCTTGTAAGGAAGTTTGATAAGCCGGGATATTTCTTAACACCTAACTTTTCGGCAAGGGTAGGTCTGCGCATATCACAGTCCACAAGAAGCACCTTTTTGTCAAGCTCCGAGAGGGCGTAAGCTATATTAACTGCAGTTAAGCTTTTACCTTCACCGCTTAAGGCACTGGAAAGTCCTATAATATGGCAGTCGTTTTCATCAGCAAAGGAAAACTGAAGCTTTGTACGCAGAAGCTTGTAAGCCTCGGATGCGGCAAAGCTGATGTCAGGACCCATAAGCGAAAGCTTCGAATGGCTGCTGCTTGTATGGTACTTACCCTTTTTCTTATTTTCTCTGCCGTAACCGTAGTAGGTACCGCCCTTGCCTGATACTGTCATATCAGGTACGGAAACTAAAACGGGATATTTGCAGTTTTGGGTAATATCCTCCTCCACACGGATAGTGGTATCGGATATTTCACGCAGAGCAATAGCGCCTATGCTTATAATCATACCTATTAAGAAGCCGATTACTGTGTTTGTAATATGGCTGGGCGAGCTGGGCTTTGTAGGCACAATGGCAGCGTCCACGACCTTTGCGGAGGTACCGTCGATAATTGTACCGATTCGTTTGGGTAAAATATGGGCAATAGCATCGGCGATTCTTTCAGCCTCGTAAGGGTCGGGACTTGATACCGTTACACGGAAAATTTCCGTCTCGTTAACGGCTTCAGCCGTAAGCATACCGCTTAACTCGCTGTAGCCGCGGTTAACACCTGCGTAGTCGATAACGTCCACTAAAGTTTCCCTTGTGTTTAAAATAACTATGTAGGAATCAACTAAGTTTCTTGATGTGGAAAGGTCACCTGAGGATATACTCAGTGAAGCATCACCTAAAGAAAGGTTGCTGTTATTTACGTAGAACATTGCAGCCGATTCGTACTGAGGTGTTATTAAAAGCACGGTGCCTGCAAAAGCTATGGCTGCACATAAAACGGATATTACAGCCACCAACCAAACTCTGCTGAGTACTGCACGGAAAACTCTGCCAAAATCCACTTCTAATTCTCTTTTATCCTGTCTTGTTATATTTTTCATAATATCTCCCTGAGGTTAATTTTCTGATTATTACGCTTCGATAAGGGGTAATCTTTCAATCAGACTGTTGCTTGCTTCCTGCATAGTGTAAAGAAGCTGTGTTTCATTATCTGTTAAGTTTTCTGTGTCAAGCTCCTTGATAATAAGGTAAACGGGAATTATATTACCATTAGGGTCTTTTACTATACCCAGCTGCTCCCCTTCGTCACCCCCGAAGTAAATTGAGAACAAAGCTACGTCACTTTCGTTTTCAAGCTCAGCAAAGAAGTGAACCTTATAAATTCCTTTTTCTTTGTCGTCACAAGTATATTTTACTGTGTCCCTGAATTCTGAAGGGTAATAAATATCGGTTGCAGGAGTTTCTATTTTAATATTGTTTATTGTGCCGTTATCTTCAGGCTGGTCTTCCACACTTATTTCCGCCTTATTCTCCTCTTTATTAGCCATATCCAAATTTTCAAGTATATCGTTTATGGCATCCTGCATGGCGTAAAGTGTGGTGAGCTCGCTGTCCGTCCAGACTATATTTTCAGGAATTCTGTAGATATTTGCGTTTAGCGGCACTGTGCCCTCTTGAGTAATTATTTCTCCCATATTTCCGCCTGAGCCTTCACCAAAGGAGAGGTCGAAAAGTCTTACTTCCTTTCTGTTTTCAAGCAAGGCGTAAAATTCAAGGACGTATGAGTCTTCACCCGTGTTTATTACCACCAGATTATCCGTAAGGCTTTCGGGATAAATTATTGTGCCGTAAGGTGTTGCTATTGTGCCGTTTACTAATTCCACCGTGCTGTAGTCCCTTATAACGGGTTTTTCCGATTTCATATTCTCTGTTTTGGGCAGGGTGCTTTCTGTAAGGTAAGCATTATCCTTATTTTCCGAAGTATCCTTCCCGGGTGCTGAGGACGAGGAATTTACAAGCGACTCATTATTTATTCCATCCTTTTTAATTTCCCCTTTTTCGTTTGTAAGCTTTGGAATAAACAGCACCGCAGCTGCCACAGCCACTATAAGCACCAGAGAAGCTATTATTATAGGTAAAGGTTTTTTAGGTTCTTTTCTTAATTGTCTCATTATTTCTCCTTTATCATTCACGCCTGAAAAGATAGCGGGTGTAAACTCTTTCTTTTACGTCGTCAAGAATTTTATCGTAGCGGTTAGCGATAATTGCATCTGAATTATTTTTGAAGGCTTCAATATCGTTTACTATTCTGCTTCCGAAGAAGGTACTGCCGTTTTCCAAAGTGGGCTCGTAGATAATTACCTTTGCGCCTTTAGCCTTTATCCTTTTCATAACACCCTGGATGGAGCTTTGGCGGAAGTTATCGGAATTTGTTTTCATAGTCATACGGTAAACACCGATGGTAACATCCCTTTCAAGCTTGGCATCATACTGGCTGTTTTCGGAATAATAGCCTGCCATTTCAAGGACTCTGCCTGCTATGTAATCCTTTCTTGTGCGGTTGGCTTCAACAATGGCGCCTATAATATTCTGTGGCACCTGCTCGTAATTGGCAAGCAGCTGTTTTGTATCCTTAGGCAGGCAATATCCGCCGTAACCGAAGGAAGGGTTGTTGTAATGGTTTCCGATTCTCGGGTCTAAGCACACGCCGTCAATAATTTCCTTTGTGTCAAGACCTCTTGTTTCTGCGTAGGTGTCAAGCTCGTTAAAAAAGCTGACCCTGAGGGCAAGGTAGGTATTGGAAAAAAGCTTTACGGCTTCCGCTTCCGTTGAACCCATAATAATAACCTCAGTATCTGTTTTTAATGAGGCATCCCTCATAAGCTCTGCGAAAGCTTCACAAGACCTTTTAATTTTTTCCTTTCTTAAATTCCCGCCTACAATAATTCTGCTGGGGTAAAGATTATCGTAAAGAGCTTTTGACTCCCTTAAAAATTCGGGACTGAAGATGATGTTCTCCGTTCCTTTTTTCTTTTTTATATCCTCAGTAAAGCCTACGGGGATAG
>JAGBID010000067.1 GCA_017935165.1 Clostridia bacterium | reverse complement strand
GGGTTTTGGTTGCCTTGGTTTGCGATTTCGACCGCTTTTAGCCACCAAACCGTGCTTTTTCAGTGTTTTTGAAATACGATATTCGCTAATATCTATTTCCGGCAACAATTCTCTACGAATCCGTATTCTTCCGTAATTGCCCTTGTTCTTCTCAAAACAGTGAATAACCGCTTTTTCAAGTTCTTTTTCTTCACTATCCTGCTCTTTGGCGATACGATAATACTCGCTTCTTGACACACCCAACAGGCGGCATACTTCGCTTGTTTTGTAGTTTCTCAACTCTGTTTTTGCGAAGGTTACTCGTCTGCCGGGTGTTTCGCAAAGTATGCCGCTGCTTTTTTTAAGATTTCCATCTCCGTTTTCAAGCGTTCGTTTTCTTTGCGGAGTTTTTTGAGTTCCGCATCCTGAGAACGTTGGTACCCTTTTCCCACAAACGCTTCCTCGCCGTAGGTTTGGTACTCGTCAATCCATCGGTAAAGCATTACTTTGTTAATGCCCAGTTTTTCTGCCACTATGGCGTGTTTGATCCCATCCTTTAGGACTAGCTCACACGCTTTGACTTTAAATTCTTTGTTGAAAGTTCGTTTCATTGTGAACACCTCTTGAATGTATTTTACCATTCACTCTTCAATGTGTCCACTTTTACTATACAACTTTCGACCATTAACTTTTCACTATTCTCTCTTCAGTTTTCACTCTTCACTTAATTCTACAACCCCTCTAATTTCTATCCTAATGAAAAATTCAAATTTGCGCGTACAATTGTGGCGGTTTCGTAAGAAATTGATGTCCTGAAGACGTCAAAGACACACTACGTCAATTTGAATTTTTTTACCCCTCTATCTTTAATCCTAATAAAAAATTCAAATTTGTCAAGAGTTTTTCGAACATTTGTTTGTATTTTTAAAGATATTTTTATTGCTTTTTAAGTATAATTGGTTTAAAATAGTTTTAATTACTTAAGGACGGTGACACTTATGTATAATAAAGTATATGAAGTTTTAAACAACAAGGAAAAGAACTTTATGCTGCCCTTTTACTGGCAGCACGGTGACCACTTCGAAACTATTCCCCTTGAAGTAGAAAGGATTTATAACAGCGGCTGCCGCGCCTTCTGTGTGGAGAGCCGCCCCCATAAGGACTTTGCAGGTGACTTGTGGTGGAGAGATATGGACCTTATTTTAAGTGAAGCAAAGAAAAGGGATATGGAGGTCTGGGTCCTTGACGACGACCACTTCCCCACGGGTCACGCTGTTGGCCATATTGCCAAATACTACCCCGAGAAAAGAAGATGGGATATTGCCGAGCGCCACGTGGACGTTTTGGGTCCCGTTAAGGAAACTTTACTTCTCACTAAAGAAAATGACCTTACAAAGCTTTTGGGTATTTATGCTTACAAAAGAACCGGCGAAGCTGAAAAGTGTGAGGACAGCCTTGTTCTTGACTTTTCCCATAAGCATAACGATAAAATGGTGCAGATAGACCTGCCCGAGGGCGTTTGGCGTGTATTTTTCATCTACAAAACAAGGGAGTTCAAAGAGAAGCACGACTACATTGATTTGCTTTCCGCTGACTCCGTCAGGGTTTTGATTGGCGCGGTTTACGAGCCTCACTATGAACATTACAAGGAATACTTCGGCAATACCTTAAGGGGATTTTTCTCCGATGAGCCTCAGTTCGGTAACTCCTGGTTCTTTAATCATCCCTATGACCCCAGTATGTACGAGAGGCATTTGGGTCTTCCCGGTATGGCTTACCCCTGGCATCAGGACGTATTCAAGAGAATGGAAGAAAGCTTAGGTTATGATCCGCTTCCCTATATCGCAGGTATTTGGTTTGACATTGGAAACAGAAGCTCCGAAATACGCCTTGCCTTTATGGACGCTGTTACCACTTTATACAGGGATAATTTCACAAGACAGCTTGGTGCCTGGTGTGAAGCTCACGGGGTTGAGTACATAGGCCACGTTATTGAGGATATGAACACCCACAAGAGAACGGGAGCAGGTACGGGACATTATTTCCGCGCTCTTGACGGTCAGCACATGAGCGGTATCGACATAGTTCTCCATCAGCTTATGCCGGGACTAAGCGGCTACATTCACCACGCCAGCACTCACGGAAATAACGCTGACCCTGAGTTCTTCGATTACACATTATGTAAACTTGCACCCTCCCTTGCCCATATAAGCAAGTATATGAAGGGCAGAGCTATGTGCGAGGTTTTCGGTGCTTACGGCTGGGCGGAAAGCGGCAGCGATATGAAGTGGCTTTTAGACCACCTTTTAGTAAGGGGTGTTAACCACTTTGTTCCCCACGCCTTCTCACCCTTATTCCCTGACCCTGACTGTCCGCCTCACTTCGGTGCTGACGGCAAGGACCCCCAGTACAAGGCTTTTTCAAAGCTGATGAGCTACGGCAACAAGGTAAGCCACATTCTCTACGGCGGCAAGCATATTGCGGATGCGGCAATACTTTACGATGCTGAGCTTGAATGGATGAACGAATACGGCAAGGCTCACAATATGCAGGAGTATGCCAAGGTTTTATATGACAGTAACATCGACTTCGATTTCCTTCCCATTGACTCGATTGTAGGTAACAAGGATTCAGGCTTTTATGCTGCTGAGGCTGAGGGAGGTAACTTAAAGGTAGGCGAAAACTTATACAAGGCTTTAATTATTCCCGAAGCTCCCATGATTCCCAAAAACCTTGAAAAGAAGCTTAATTTCTTCGAAAAAATGGGTGTTAAGATAATTTATATGGGTCTTGACTGCAAAAAAGAGAAGCTTGCAGAGAGACTTAAGGAAATTTTCACACCTGATATTGAGGTTGAGGGCGTAAGGGAATTTTTAAGAAGCACCCATTACGTGGACGGAATTAACGATATTTATATGTTCGTCAACGAAAGCGGCGCCACTGAAAGTCAGGTGGAAATAAGCCTTAACACAGCTCAGAGTGAGAAGGGCATTTGCCTGAATCTTTTAAATGACCAGGTTTATAAAGTAAGCTTAAAGGAGAAAAAGCTCAGCTTAAGCCTTGCGCCTTTTGAATCCTGCATATTTGTTTTCGGTGACGTTGACAGCGATAATTACCCCGAAAAGAAGCTTTTCACAGAGGCTGAGGAAGCTGATTTAAGCTTTAAAGTGGAGATTGCCGAAGCTGATGATATGGAAAATTTCCGCCTTTATATGGAAAATATGGACAGCAAAAGCCCTGTAAACATCAGCGCACTTGATAAGCTTCCTGATTTTTCAGGCGTAATAAGGTACACGGCAAAGTTCAAAGCAAGTGACTTAAAGGACGCAAACAAGCTTGCCCTTGACTTGGTGGACATAGGCAACACAGCGGAAGTTTATTTGAACGGCGAGTACTTGGGCTCAAGATTATGTAAACCATTTGTCTTTGACCTCTCAGGTAAAATCAAGGAAGAAAACCAGCTTGTGATAGAGGTTTCCAACACCCTTGCAAATAAGGTAAAGGACCATTTCACGAGTTATTATTACATTAAAAAAGCAGGTCTTAACGAAAGCGTGCTTTTCAGATATTGATATAGAAAAGGGAGGCTGTAATTTCGCAAGAAATTTGCCTCCCAATTTTTATTTTATTCTTTTCGTCTCTTGTATTTCTTTCAAGGCTTACTTTGAAAACACTTGCAAGTCCCTTGTCAAATGGGATTTTAAGGCACTTACAAGGCTTTGTACGTAAGCATCCGACTGAGTGGAATCGGAAAATTTCGTATATTCCTTGCCGAGAATTTCATACTTGCTTTCAGCTAAATAGTTATATTTTAAAAGCTCCACCGCCTTCACGCCGCCACGGAAGGTATTTATAATATCGGCAAAATCCTTCATATCCTCCATGCTGTCATTAACCTTGGGTATAAGAGGAATTCTTATTGTTATGTTTCTGTGAATTTGACTTAATTTCCTGATATTTTCAATAATCAGCTCGTTTCCTGCCCCTGTGTACTCCCTATGCTTTTGGCTCAGGGGGATTTTAAGGTCAGCAAAAACGAAATCAATAAGCTCGTAAACCCTGCCGATATTCTCAAAGGGCACGTGGAAGGCACTTTCAATACAGGTGTGGATGTTTTCTGCTTTACACATTTTAAGGACTTCCCTTAAAAATTGAGGTTTTAAAAGACATTCGCCGCCTGAAAAGGTGACACCGCCGCCGCTTTCCTCAAAATAATGCTTATCCTTCCTTATTTCCTTCATAAGTCTTTCGGGAGTGTAGCTTTCACCTGAGATGTTCAGGGCGCCCGCGGGACAAGCATCGGCACATTTGCCGCATTTAATACAGCCTTCGCGGAAAAATTCCATACTGTCCCCTGCTGCTTTATGATGCTCGGGGCAGATTTCAATACACTTGCCGCAATGAATACACTTGCTTTTTATGTATAAAATTTCATTATCCTTGGAAATTGTCTCGGGGTTATGGCACCACTTACAGCGCAGGGAGCAGTTATTAAAATATACAACTGTTCTTATTCCCGGGCCGTCGTGAAATGAGCCGCGGGAGATGTTGGTAATATCACAGACTTGCATGCTTTGTTCTTCCTATAATGTGATTCTGCATATCCTTGTCAAGAAGGTTGAATTTCTGGCTGAAGCCTGAAACACGTACGGCAAGATTATTATATTTTTCGGGATTTTTTTGGGCATCCTTCAAAGTTTCTGCATCTATTGTGTTAAACTGCACATTGCTAAGTCCCATTTTGCCTGCCGCTATAAGAATATCCGTAATAACACTGATGTTTTTATCGGTGAAAAGCTTGGGGTCAACTTCGATAATAGCAGAGGTAGAGCCGGGGGTGCGCTTTGTGGGCAGCTTGGAAATTGAGTTCATTACTGCCGTAAGGCCGTTAAAATCCCTGCCCTGCATTGGGGAAACGCTGTAAGCTATAACCTCGCCCTTTCTTCTGCCGTCGGGGGATGCAGCACTCTCCCTGCCGTGGTCGAACATCCAAAGGAAACTAAAGGGCTGTGCGTGGAAGCTTAAACCTAACTTGTCACTTTCCTTTTCAAGGACGTCGCAGGCGAAGTTAAGTAGGTGGACAGCAATACTGTCAACCTCCTCAATATCGTTGCCAAATTTCGGAGCTTTATTTATAAACTGAAGCCTTACGCTTTCATCGGGGAAATTATTTTCAAGAATCTTTTTAACTTCCTTTAAGCTGTACTTTTTATTTTCGTAAACAAATTTTTTAAGCACCATCAGGGAGTCTGCAAGGTTAGGAAGTCCGGCAAGCATTATCTGGTAATAATCGTATTTTGCACCCTTGCGGTTAAAGTCCCTGGCGCTTTCAAGGCAGCCTTCTGTTAAAAGGGACTTATAGGGCTTGGGCATTACAACGTGCTTGGTAAGCTTATCTACCTGGGAGCAGGTCATAACTATTATATGCTCAAGCTGTTTAAGCACGGCACCGTAAAGCTTTTCGTAGCTGTCAAGCTCCTCTATATCACCCGTTTCAATACCCGGGTTGTGGTTTTCATACATCATACTCCTGCCGTTACAGAAAGCGTATTCCAGCGCCTTATGCATACCTACCTCGCCCGTAACAGCGTGGGGGTTTGTTTTACCGGGGATTAAGGTTTCAACACAGCCAAGCTCTGTGTAACAGCAGGCATCCTCGGGGGAAATTCCCTTATCAATTAAGGCAGGCACCATAACGTCGTCATTGAAGAAGAAGGGCACACCCTTTTGTACGTGACCTACAACCTCCAATGCGCGCTTTAAAAATTCCTTCTCGGTATTTTCACCGAAGCGCACGCTTAAGCATCTTATGAAATTTAATTGCTCCGTGGCATCAAGCATCATATAGCTTAAATCGTTAACAGCACTCTCGCCGTTTTCTTTGGTACCGCCTACACAGCTCTGCTGAACGTCGTAATCACGGTAGAGCTTTATCCACAGCAGGCATACGATTTCGAAGGCTTCTTCCTTAGTTATAATGCCCTTCTCGATATCGTTTTTGTAGTAAGGGTATAAAATCTGGTCAAGCCTGCCTAAGGAATTGGCGTTAACCAAATCCTCCCAAGTGTTCATAATATGGGAGAAGAAAATTGCCTGCACCGCTTCAAGAAAGCTTTCGGCAGGATAACGGGGAACCTTCCTGCATATTTTTATAATCTTCTGCAAATCTTCCTTATTATAGCCTTCCGCATTTTCATTTAAAAGGCGCTCTGCTTCCCTTGCATACTTTTCGCCTAAAACAAGGGCAGCTTCAATTTCCTTTTCCATTGCATCGTAAAAGCCCTTGTTTTTCTCATAATTAAGGCTTTTATAATACCTTATTTCCTTTAAAAGACCTTCAAAGCCAAGCTTTAAGACCTTTTCGTGGCCTATTACCGAGTGGTTGGAGGAAATACACCTGCCGTAGGATGCCCACTCGATGTAGGCCTCCTTTTCTTTTTGTGTGTAAATTTCCCTTGTTTCGGGCACAACGGCACCCTCCAAAAATCCGCTTTTTCTGTACTTTTTATCAATTTTAAAGTACTCATCAAGTTCATTTTCGCTTATTCCGTTTAATTTGGCAAGGCTCCTGTGTTCATTTGTATCGTTTATAGTGAACCATTCGTCGTTATGCGTGTTAAAGCCTACAAGAATTTCACCCGGCGCAATAAAAGGAGTGAAGTTTTCTATGATGTTTATAAGACCTGCGGCATTGATTTCGTCGGGAGTTTTCTCCTTTATTAATGCCTTATAGGCGCCCAAAGTGTAATAGAAATTTCTTTGCACCTTATAGCAGTCATTATATTTATGATTTATGGCATCCTCCTTTAAGAGCATACATCTGTCACTAAGCTTATACATAGAATTTTTTCTCCTTTCGTAGTAGAGCATTGCTTCCTTTGTTTCCTTTTTAAATTCCCTGGGCATACAGCCGTATTCCTTTAAAAACGCCTTGTTGAAACCGCCTACGGTATCGTAGCCGTAGTTCATTGCTACGTTTGCAATTTTCTCGCCCTTTAAAATATCCAAGGCAGCAAAACTAAGCCTTGTATGGCGTACGTAATCCACAAAATTCTGACCCGTATACTCGCGGAATTTCTTACAGAAATGCCATTTGCTGTAGGAAAATTTCTCCGCTGTTTCAGTTGCAGAAAGACGGCAGGAGATATTTTCGTGAATGTATTTCAGTACTTGATACATATAGCCGCCCTCCCCTTTTATCTATTATAAATATAACAAAAGGCAAAAAATAAAACAACTCCATTTTTGTGAAGTTGCTGCTAAGTAAAAATATATAGCATTAATATTGCTTTAATCATTTATTAGTGATACAATTAAATCATTAAGTATATGGAGGAGTATACATTATGAAAGCGGTATTATGCAGAATTTTATGCCTTTTAATGGCAATTGTCCTGGCAGTTTCACTTTTCGGCTGCGACAACGCAGGCAACCCCTTTGAAAACAAGGTAACACTTAAAACAGAGGGCAAAAGCTATACCTTCGGTTCCACGGTTACATCGGAGGAGCTTGAAAAGAATCACGAAAACTTCAGGCACGTAAACGGTATAATCTATGCTTTGGGTGATGCGTCGCTTCTGCTTCGTCCTACCGATGAAGAAGGCAAGCTTAAGATTGTTGGTTTTTCTATTAACGGCAATAATTCAAAAGCTGAGATTAACGGTATTAAGTTAGGTGACAAAGCCGAAAAGGTCCTTAATGCTTTCAAGGGAGCCGACTACAGAGTAACACCCGACGGCGAGAAAACCACAGTAATTCAGGCTTATTACTATAAAGGCGTCCTTATTTCCTATGAGGAATATATGGAAAAGCGTATGGAAATCGGCAAGGAGGGTGCCGAGGCTTCGAACGAGTTTAACGAAAGCGTTATCGCTTTATCAGCTTTAACTGACGGTGAGGGCGGCGCAATCAGAAACATCATTTACGGCGACGTTAAAGCTGTTACAATTATGAGGTAATTTAATACGGAAAATGGAGGGTACTGATTTCGCAAGAAATTTGCCCTCCTTACTTTTTGCGGTGCAGATGCATAACCCCTTCCCCGGCGGGGAAGGGGGCTGAGCGAAAGGTAACTGAAGCGAAGTCGGATGAGGAGATGCAGACCAGAGTAAGCTGACCTCTTTATCAACCCCTCCGAGTTTTACTTCGTAAAACCCGCCTCCCTTTGCAGGGGAGGCGAGTACAGAGCGGGAGATTGCGTCGCAGTGGTGGGTCCCCTTCCCATAGCGCCACGTTGTGGCGAGTGATGAGTGAGAAGTGATAAGTGGTGCGTGTCTGCGACACGTTAATGGTCTGCGACGCAATAAATATTCACTTGGAGCTGACGGTTACGTGTCCCCTTCCCCATGCGAGAAATCACTTCGTGATTACGTGCAACTTCGTTGCTACGAAGGTG
>JAGBID010000066.1 GCA_017935165.1 Clostridia bacterium | reverse complement strand
GGTGACCGTGCTGGTCCCATGTCTCATTGAAGGGGCACCAACCGACAATAGCGGGGTGGTTAAAGTCGCGGTCGATTTCCTCAAGCCATTCGGGAATAAAGCCATGAACGGAAACAGGGTCACTGTGGTCTAAGCCCCAGTTGGGGAACTCGCCCCATACCAAATAGCCCTTTCTGTCCGCATGGTATAAGAATCTTTCTTCGAAAATCTTTTCGTGAAGTCTTGCACCGTTAAATCCCATAGCCACGCTTCTGTCAATATCGGCTTCAAGCTCCTTATCGGAGGGTGCTGTGTAAATGCCGTCGGGATAGAAGCCCTGGTCAAGAATAAGGCGCTGGAATACAGACTTGCCGTTTAAGAAGAATTTATAATCGCGGTAGTCAATATCACGAAGACCGAAGTAAGAATTTACCTTATCGTCTTCAAATGTTAATACTAAATCGTAAAGACCGCCCTTGTTAACTTCCCAAAGGTGCTTTTCCTTAAGCTTTAAGTTAAGTGTTACGAAACCGCCGAGAGTTGTAACCTCTGCTTCGCCCATTTCTGCGCCCTCAAAGGATGCTGCTACCTTTAAAGTACCTGCGCCCACAACGGTAGCGTTAACTGTAAGTGTACCGTTATTGGCATCGGGATAATACTTAACGTTCTTTATGTAAGCCTTGGGTGTGAACTCCAGCCAGACTGTCTGCCAGATACCTGTTGTTCTTGTGTACATACAGCCGTAGGAATGATATCTTTCACACTGCTTACCGGAGGGAATCATACCGCTCTTTGTGTCGTCCTGAGCGTATACTGTAATTGTGTTTACACCCTCTTTTACAAAATCGGTAATGTCAAAGCTGAAGCTTACGTAGCCGCCCTTGTGCTCGCCAACCTTCTGCTCGTTAATATATAAGGTTGTTAAGTAGTCGCAAGCGCCGAAGTGAAGAACAACTCTCTCTTCAACCTGCTCCTTTGTAAGTGTAACTTCATTTTTGTACCATACGGCAGCCATAAAGTCCTTATCCTCAACACCTGAAAGCTTACTTTCAGGGCAGAAGGGTACGTTGATAGTTTTAGAGAATTTTACATTGTCCTTATAAAGCTCTCTTGCTACGCCGCTGTTTGCTCTGTCAATTTCAAACTGCCAGATACCGTTTAAATTCTGCCAGTTCTCGCGCATAAACTGTGGCTTTGGATGTTCCAGACGCATAATTTCCATTTTAATCCGTTCCTTTCATCTGATAAGATTATATCTTTATGATACACAAATTGCAGGAATTTGCAAGCAATATTTTATCCTACATAAGCAATTTTTTGCATTTGCAATCAAAAATTAAAATACTGCACAAATTACTTTAAAATATTTCATTGAATTATTTTAAGAATTTTATATAATTTAGTTAAAGTATCCTATAAAGGAGTTATTATTATGTTCGAATATTTAAGCAGAAAACACGATATTAAAACATTCTCAGTTTGCCCTGAGAATTTCACAGGAGAAAAAGGCAAGGCAGGTATGGCACTTGAGGGCACAGGTGCAGGCTGTGCAAGAGAATTAGGCCAGGGCTGGAAAATTTCCCCCTCCGTTAACGTAGGACCCGGTGAGACCTTCACAATGGCTGACGTTAAAGGTATGGGTGCTATCAAGCACATCTGGCTTACAGTTGCCATTGAAAAGACCCGTGATTACATAATCCGCTTCTACTGGGATGGCAATGATAAACCCTCCATTGAAGCACCTATAGGCGATTTCTTTGCCTGCGCTTCTCACCAGGAGTATAGACAGCTCAGCTCCTTGGCAGTTTGCGTTAACCCCAAGAACGGCTTTAACTGCTACTGGGAAATGCCCTACAGAAAGGGCTTTAAGATAACTCTTGAAAACCGCTCACCCAAGAACACAGTTATCTACTACCAGATAGACTGCGAAGAAAAGAAGATAGATGAGGACGCACTCTACTTCCACGCTCAGTTCAGAAGAACAAATCCCCTTCCCTACAAGGAAGTTTACACAATTCTTGACAACATCAAGGGCCGCGGCCAGTACGTAGGCACATACCTCCATTGGGGCGTTAAGAATAACGGCTGGTGGGGCGAAGGTGAAATCAAGTTCTATTTAGACGGTGACACAGACTTCCCCACAATTTGCGGCACAGGTACTGAGGACTACTTCTGCGGTGCTTATAACTTTGACGTAAACGGCGAATATAAAGAGTTCTGCACTCCTTACACAGGTCTAAGTAAGGTTGAATATACCGACAAGATCTATAATTCCCAGCGCAGATTCAATATGTACCGCTGGCACATCACTGACCCCATTTACTTTGAAAACGACATCAAGGTAACTATTCAGGCATTAGGCTGGAGAAGTGAAGGCAGGTACCTCCCCTTACAGGATGACCTTTCCTCCTGTGCATTCTGGTACAGCGACAGACTTGACGACGAATACCCCGAGCTTCCCGACAGAAACGGCTTAGAGATAATTTAATTTAGTTTAATTTATTAACATCGTAGGGACAGGTTTTACACCTGTCCTTTGCTTTTGGGTAACATAGTATGCTGTCCCTATGGTATTCTTTTCGGGACTTTATCCATTCAGCGGACGACCAATGGTCCCCATACGATGATAATTTAAAACTTGGCTGTAGGAGCCGCCATTGAGTCCGCTTACAATACTGAAATTACATAAAAAGGACAGCAGTAAATGCTGTCCCTACGTTCTTTATATTGACATCCGGTGGCATTAAGCGGCTTTACATTATCTTAACCTTCACATTGGCGTTATCCACTAAGGGTCCTGCCAAGGATTTTAATTTTTCCTTGTCCATAAATTCGCGGTTTGTGTACTTGCTTTCCTTATTGAGCCTTTCCTGCTTGCTTATTCCCAAGGGGTGGTAGGGCTCTAAATTTATTTCAAGTAAATTATCAAGTGAGTTTGCAATACTCAGGATACTTTCGAAATGGCTTTCATTATCGTTGATATCGGGAATTATAGGGCAGCGAAGCACGGTTTTTGCGCCCATTTCGTCAAGCTTTTTAAGGTTATCTATAATAAGTCCGTTTTCAACACCCGTGTACTTTTTGTGAAGAGTGCTGTCCCCTATTTTAAAGTCATAAAGGAAAATATCCACGTAAGGGACAATTTCCTCAAGCACTTCCCACTTACCGAAGCCTGAAGTTTCAATGCAGGTATGCAAGCCGTTCTCCTTGGCAAGCTTTAAAAGCGCCAAGGTAAACTCAGGCTGCATTAAAGGCTCGCCGCCTGATACGGTCAAGCCGCCGTCCTTTCTGTAGAAAGCCTTATCGCGAAGTACGGTTTCCATAACTTTTTCAGGGCATTCCTCATAGCCGCAAAGCTCTAAGGCTGAAGTAGGGCAAATCTCCTCACACTTCTTACAGCCAAGACATTTACTGTTATCAATAATATGCCTTTCAGCCTCAAAGGAATGAACACTGTTTGCGCACACCTGTAAGCACCTGCCGCACAGCACGCACTTATCCTTTTCAAGCATTATTTCACTCTTTACTACGTGGGACTCCGGGTTATGGCACCACACACATTTAAGAGGACAACCCTTTAAAAATACTGTGGTTCTTATTCCGGGACCGTCGTGCACCGAAAACCTTTGTATGTTAAAAATTTTACCAATCATTTATAATTCCTCGATAATATTCACACTAAACTGCTTATATCTCGTGCTCGGTTCTCATAATTACTTCCGCCTGCATTTCCTTGCTTAAATGGACGAAATAATCGCTGTAGCCGCCGATTCTTACAACTAAGTCCTTATAAAGCTCGGGATGCTCCTGTGCTTTTAATAAGGTGTCCTTATCCACAACGTTTATTTGCATTTCAAAGCCGCCGCGCTCAATATAAACCTTGATCAAAGTCTTAATTTTATCAAGAGCATCACCGCTTAAAAGCTTCTTGCTGAATTTCATATTAACAGCCACACCGCCGATAAACTCCTTGTGGGACCACTTGGTAGAAGAAAGTATGGAGGCTGTGGGACCGCACTTCTCCCTGCCCTGACAAGGACCTGAGCCGTCGCCTAAGGGGAAACCTTTAAGTCTGCCGTCGGGCGTAGCCATTGTGTCGCGGCCAAAACGTTCGTGCATTACCCAGCAGAAAACACTGGGTACAAGCTTAGAATCGTAGTAAGCTTTATGTTTTTTACACTCGGAAACAATATGCTCCGTAATCAGTTTAAGAAGCCCGTCAACCTCGTCCACGTCGTTTCCGTATTTAGAGGTACCGTTTAAAATTTCGTTATGCTCTTTTTCATAGCCTTCGAAATTAGCCTCAAGCATTTTTCTTAAATCAGCAAAGCTATACTTCTTTTTATCAAATATAAGCTCCTTGATAACAAATAAGGAGTCTGCCAAATTACCGGCGCCTACAAAGGAGGGCATTATCCAGTTAAACCTTGCTCCGCCTTTTTCAATATCCATTCCTTTTTCAAGGCAATCGTTTACAAAGCAGGAAAGCAGAGGATATAAAGCTCCATTCTTTCTTATCTCTCTGAACTCATTCTGTTCATTTATATTATGTTCAATTCTTCTGTCAAGCTTATTAAATATCTTTTCTATAAGCTCATTAAAGCTATTTGGTTCACATTCGTTTATTACGTCCAGAAGAATCTGAGGCAAATTCGTATAGGGGCTTGCAACCCATACGTTGGAGGCAGCTATGGGAGTAATCTCCACGCAGGTTGAGTGGATATATTCCCTTGTGTTTTTACCCTCGCAGCCATAGTATTTTAAACCCTCGGCGATTATATCATCACCGAATATTGCAGGATGTGAGTGACCCTGCATTAAAATCTCCACAGCCTTATTAAGGTACTTATCGTCGGTATCCTCCGTATAGCAAAGGCCAACTGAGGGGTATACTAATTTAACGTCCGCAATTGCCTGCATACCCATTAAAGTAAGATCGTTGGCAATCACCTTGCCGTTTTCATCTCTGCCGCCTACCATATAACCGCTGGAAAGTCCCCTTGGTACACGGCGGTTGATATTAATAGCCATAAAGTCAAAAAGCACCTGAGCAAATTCGGGTGTTATTTTATTTTCCTTTAAATCCTTTTCATAAAATCTGTACAAATACCTGTCGGGTCTGCCTAATTGATACTGCAAGCTGGAACCAAACTTAGACGGGCAGAAGCTTAAAGCATAGGTAAAAAACACTACGGACTCTATAGCTTCCCAGAAGCTTTCAGCAGGGTATTTGGGAACTTTTTTAAGTATTCTTGAAAGAGTAATAAGCTCCTCTTTTTCCCTTCCCTCCGCCTTTAAAGAAAGCTCCAAAGCCTTTTCGCTGTACCTTTCGGCATAAATCTCCAAAGCTTCAAGGCAGGTTTTGCAGGAAGAATAGAATAAAAGCTTTTCCTTGTCCTCAGTTTTACTTTCGTATTCTTCAATTTTCTTTTTAACGCCGCTTGTGCCTGAGCTTAATAAAAGCTCGTAGTCCACCGTCATGTGGCTGTCCTGACCCGGGTTTTCAACAACATCTCTGATTTTGGGGTAAATTTCATTTAATTCTGCTCGCTCTGTTTCATTAATACCCTCTGAAGGCTTACCCAAAACAAGCTCGCCGATATCAATATTTATGCTGAGGTTTTCAAACATATATTTATAAGCATCGGCATAGCGAAGCTCAGGGTATTCTAAGCTTTCGTTTTCAATATACCTTTTGGCAAAAAGATATTTGTTTTCATCGTAGCAAACCTTAGGCTCCAAAGCAAGCTTACGGAATTTTTCGATTTTATCAATATAATACTTTTCCATTCCGACACTCCTTTTATTCAGAGAGATTTGGTTAAGTTAATATTACCACATAGGTTTGACTTTTACAATATAGCATTTTACTAAAAAAGAGGAGCTACATAGCTCCCCTTAAAAATTATTTTTTGTAAACACTTCCGCCAACGTCACCGCATTCTACGTAGCCGTTTGCCGTTACGTTTCCATCCACGTCGCCGCACTCCACGTATGAGCCGGCCTGAACGTCACCGTCTACGTCACTGCACTCCACGTATGAACCTGCTGTTAAACAGTCACCAACGTCGCCGCACTCTACGTAGCCTTCAGCCTGCACAGATCCGCCTACGTCCCCACACTCAATATAATCACCTGAAGCTGCATTGCCTGCAATATCACCGCACTCAATATATCCGCCTGCGTTTACGGAGCCGCTGATCTCACCGCATTCAATATAATCTCCCGCACTTGCACATCCGTTAACGTCGCCGCATTCTATACTGCCGCCTGCGCTTGCAGTACCGCCTACGTCGCCGCAGTTTATATCGCCGCCTGCAGTAGCATAGCCGGAAATACCACTTGAATTTATATTACCGCCTGCGCTTACTCCCTTATCGTGAGATTCAATATCACCGCAGATAATATCGCCGCCTGCTTCCACATTGCCCTGAATCGTATCACAGTTAATACTTGTACCTGCTGTAACCAGACCGTAAATATTATCACAGGTTACGTTTGTTCCTGCCGCAACTGAGCCCTGAACGTTATCGCAGGTAACTGATGTTCCGGCGGCTATACTGCCGCCTACCATATCGCAGGTAACGGAGCCCTTTGCCGCTATGTTACCGCTTACGTTCTGGCATTTTACGTTTACCTCACTTACTACGTTTAAAGCCTGACCGTAATACTCAAACTCAATTTTATTTGCTGCCTTTTCATCCTTTATAAGCTGGTGGCCTTTATAAAGCACAAGGTGAAGAGTGTTGTCATCCTCCCAGGGAAGGTCCTTTATATAAACCTTATTTTCTTCGGAAGTTTCTTTATAAATCTCGCTTGGCACCTCTACCTCTTTAATTACTTCATTAGCTTTTGCCTCCCTGCCGAAAAGCTCGTCAACAGTAATACCGAAAACGTCGGCAAGCAAAGGTAAAAGCATTATATCAGGACAGCTTAAGTCACTTTCCCATTTCGAAACTGCCTGATTACTTACACCCATTTTCTGAGCCAAAGCATCCTGAGTTAAGCCTAAACGTTTTCTTTCATAAGTTATCTTTTCACTAAGCTTCATAATATTTTCTCCCTTACTATTTTCAAATTTCATTTATTATTTTCTCGTGATCACAATTTTAGGCTATCAAAAAATGCTGTATTTTTCAAGCAACCATCAGTTGATTTTAAAATTTTACCCCTTTCCAACTGTTGGTTGGAAAGAAATTTACGTAAAAGGAGGGTTTTTACACCCTCCTTAATGCTTAATATCAGAATTTTACTGTTAAAGTCTCGCCCTTTTTAACAAATACCTTCTTAAATCCGCAAAG
Organism: Clostridia bacterium; assembly: GCA_017935165.1. Taxonomy (GTDB): domain Bacteria; phylum Bacillota; class Clostridia; order Oscillospirales; family Acutalibacteraceae; genus SIG603. The sequence continues at coordinate 11,473 of JAGBID010000066.1, read as the reverse complement.
GCTCTTATGGGGAATATATTCAAATTTTAAAACAGAGTAAGCTGTATCGTACTCGCCTTTGTTCTTAAGCTCCACGGTGTTTTCATCAAGCCAGTTTTCCTTTATCTCGCTGTAATTTAAGCCGTGACCGAAGGGATAAACAGGTGTGCCCTTAAAGAACTTATAGGTTCTATTTTCCATACTGTAAACAGTAAAGTCGGGAAGGTCATCAGCACTTCTGTAGAAGGTAACGGGAAGTCTGCCTGAAGGTGAAGTTTTACCGAAAATAATATTTGCAAGAGCATTGCCGCCCTCGGCACCGGGGTAGAAGCACTGAAGCACAGCATCGAAATTCTCATCCTCGAAACCTAAACCTATAGCGCTTCCGCTTACGTTAACAAATACTGTAGGCTTTTTAAGTGCGGCAATCTTATTAATAAGAGTTCTCTGGGACTTGGGTAATTCCAAATCAGCCTTGTCACCACCAAGGTCAGCGTTATAAGCGTCGCCCTCCTCACCTTCCAAGGTTGGGTTAAGACCCATAACCATAATAACAATATCTGCCATTTTAGCCGCAATTATAGCTTCCTCATTATTCATACCCTTATGCTCGGGGTTTTCTTCAAATACGTGACAGCCTGCTGCGTAGATTATTCTTGCGTCACAGCCGTCCTGAATACCGCGCAGAATTGTGGAGTAACGGGAAGGTGTGCCGTTATAGTTACCAAGTAAAATGCTCTTTTCGTCTGCATTGGGACCGATAACAGCAATAGTCTTGCCTTTAGTCTCCTTAATAGGAAGGATTCCGTTATTCTTAAGAAGAACAACCGTTTCCTCTGCCATCTTAAGGTTTAACTCTCTGTGTTTATCGCACTCGATAACGTCGTAGGGAATATTATCGTACTCACAGTCCTCATCAAACATACCAAGGCGGAAGCGTGCTTCAAATAATTTTTCGCAGGCTTCTGTAACAACTTCCTCGTCAATTAAGTTGAGTGCCGCCGCAGTTTTAAGCCACTGGTAAGCACTGCCGCAGTTTAAGTTACAACCGCTGTTAACAGCTAAGGCAGCAGACTCAGCCTCGTTCTTTGTCTTCTTGTGGAACCTGTTAATATCGCAGATAGCGCCGCAGTCAGATAAATAATAGCCATCAAAGCCTAATTCACCGTAAAGCACGTCCTTTATAAGCTTCTTACTGCCGCAGCAAATCTCACCGTTTACGCTGTTGTAAGCACCCATTACAGAGGAGGGGTGAGCATTTTCAATGCAATATTTAAATGCGGCAAGGTAGGTTTCGTAAAAGTCCTTTTCGTTTACTTTGGAATCAAAGCCGTGTCTTATAGATTCAGGACCGCTGTGAACAGCAAAATGCTTTAAGCAGGCATCTGCTTTTCTGTATTTGCTTACGCCGTCCTCATCACCCTGCAAGCCTTTTACATAAGCTGTACCCATTCTGCCTGTTAAGTAGGGGTCCTCGCCGTAGGTTTCGTGGCCTCTGCCCCAGCGTGGGTCACGGAAAATATTGATGTTTGGGGACCATAAGGTAAGTCCCTGATAAATTTTAGTCTCGCCAAACTTTTGATACTCATTATACTTTGCTCTTGCTTCATCGGAAACAGCCGTACCCACTTCCTTCAGAAGCTCATCGTTAAAGCTTGCCGCCATAGAAATAGCCTGAGGGAATACGGTAGCACAGCCGCTTCGTGCCACGCCGTGTAAAGCTTCGTTCCACCAGTTGTAAGCAGGAATACCCAGGCGCTCAATGGCAGGAGCATCGTATTTAAGCTGGGACATTTTCTCAGCATAAGTCATCTTCGAAACAAGTTCTTTAGCTCTCTCTTTAAAGGTCATAACTAGCATCCTTTCATTCAAAAATCCGATTACTGTATTCTAATAATACCTCAAAATTACACTTATGTCACGCTAAATAGTGCTGATTTTCAGACATTTTTTTGTTTTTACTTACGCTTTACAAACTAAGCGCAAAGAGATATACTATTATATATTGAAAGGAAGGGATATAAATGGTAACTAAATTAACCCGACAAATGATTGAAGAGGCAGTGAAAACCTACAAGCATAAAAGCCACGCTCATTTTGAACTTTCATCCGATATAAAACCCAAAACCTTAAAAAACGCTTCCAAACATATTGCAAAAGGCGTAAACGAAAGCGATATTATTGCAGTAATGACCTTTGACAATATTTTCGGCAGTGGCAAGGAGGGTATGGCATTAACAGAAAACCGCCTTTACTTCAGCAAGAATTATTCAGATTTTAATAAAAACAAGTTAAGCTCTGTAGATATAAGCGACTTTGTAAACGTGGCAAAATGTACCTCCGCCGATAAAAAGCAGTATTTTCTTTCAATTGAATACGAAAACGGCGATGAATTAACCTTCTATACCAGCATTTTCACAGGGGATGTGCTTAACTTCTTTAAAACTCTTATGAGTTTAAGGGGAGATGATATTAACGAGAATAAAAAGGCACAGAAAACTCCAAGCGCCGTTTCTGAGTCAGCGCCCCCAAAAAATGACACCGACACAGCCGAAACTGCCCAAGAAATAGAAAAAAGACTCCGTGCAGAAATGGAAATCGAGCTTAAAAATCAACGAGAAAAGCTTGAAAAGGAATATGCTGAAAAGCTAAAGTCAGCCGTAGCACCTGCCGCTGAGCCTAAGTTAGCTCCCGCACCTATAAAAAATTCTGCCTACGAAAAGGCTGAGCCTCAAGCTCAGGCACCTTCAGTAAAGCCTGCTGCATCACAGGTAAAAAACGATTCCGTCTCCAAAGCATCCGTTATGCCGAATGATTACCGCAATTATTTCACTCCGCGTAAAAATCCTAAACAGGATTACCCTCTCCTTTACTGGCCTATAGAGCTTTCGAACAGAATCTATATACCAAACTACCGCTGGATGGAAAATGAAAACGGCACCCCATTCTTCATCTATAACCTTGTAGATATTCTTGACGGAAGCGAAAGCACCTTAGGCATTATAGAAGAAGATGGCAAGCTTGTTACAAGCCACGCCATCGAGAAAAAAGCGCCCGGCTACAGCTTAATTGACCCCGACGATAAGGATAGTCCTTATGGTATTGCCATTATAGACCACAAATATAACTGCTGCAAAACTGCATACACAGCCTTGGGCATTTACTTAAACGAAGGCAAGTTCTATGATCTTCAGACAAACGGTACCTACGAGCTAATTGGCTACGAGAGAGTAAAAAACACAATAAAAGAAAACGACTTTGTGTTTGCCTGCTGTCACGGCGGTAAGCATTATCTTGTTGAAACCAAAAAAGCAAGCTTTGCCGAAAACGCCCTTTATGATGAGAGCAAGCACTGTTGGGTCTATAAGGAAAACGGCAGCGAGAAAACCCTTGACTTCTCACCCATAATTTTTAAGAAAACTACTGAAAACGGCAAAATCACTACCAAGGTCAGCCTTCCCGAAAACGGCAAATGCTATAAGCTTTATTACCTTGCAGATTACAAAAACGCCTTCAGTGACGCTCCCGCGGTTTACGAGGAAATAAAAACCGAGGTTAAAAAGGAAGCTCCCTACGTTCTTACGAAGTACGCTTACCAAAAGCAGGAAAAGGCTGCTTATATGGTGGACGTTCCGCCTATGTGGCAGGTTTTTGAAATGCTTGGCGATTATTACATAGTTTCTTATATCACATCAGGTCCTAAAGGACGAAATATGGAATACGGCCTTATTGATTTATACGGCAGAACAAGCACATTATTTGTTAAACGAGAGAAAGACGACGTACCCTATAGAAACCGAAATATGCATCACCTCGTAACGTCCTATTATAAGGAAGGCTATAAATCATCCACTATAGGTTCTGATACCTTTTATACTAAAGATGGCGTAGGTTTCTCTTTCCGTCTGTGCGGTTCAGAGCATATCCTCTGTTATTATTTAGGTGATTATAAGTGTGTTGACGTAAGAACAAATACAAGGCTTGATTTCAAGAGCACCCCCTCAATAAGCAAGCAACTTGAAAATGCTAAGCCCAACAGCTTTGTTGCACTCTGTAAATATAACGGTAAATTCTACTTTATAATGTCTATAGCGAGCAGAGTAGAAAGGTATATTAAGCTTGGCGATATTAACACCGAAAAATACCACACTTATTATCAATCAGGCAGCGATCTTATTGCCGCCAGACCTGTTGATAATATCTATTACACCACTTACGCGCCTTATGTCTATGGCGGTTTACCTATAGATAACGTACTGGTATTTAAAGACATCGACTGTGAGTGTTTATACGGTGTTATTAAAGCAGTAAACAAAGGTAGTTACTCCTACTGTATGTTCTACGATATTCTGAGCAAAAAAGAATATAGAATTTATAACTATATCAAGAACGAAAAAATTGCAACTTACAGTAACCCCAACTATATTGTCAGAGCGGTAAACGATAAAAATGACGACAGCGGTATTGTAAAACTGGAAAAGTTTATTAAAGCTGAAACTTTAAATCTTAATTACGCTTACAGGGACGGCAATCACGGTGTATTTATGGATAACAATACCTATGAAAGCTTTGAAATCGACGCAAAATTCATCCCCGATAACGTAAAGGAAGGCGACAACCTTACCTGCAGATTTATATCAGGCGAAAGCTTTAAGGACTATGCACCTGACGGCAAAATTTACTACCTGGAAAAAGCATAAAAAATGAGGTAATACGGTTTGACCGTGTTACCTCTTTTAATTTTATTTAATTGAAGAAGTTACGTCAATTTCGAAATTATTTGCCGTAACTGCGCCTGCGCCGCCGTCGTACCTGGAATTTTTCATATATACGGCGGTGATTTTGTTTTTGTAGTCCACCCAGAAATGGGTTCCGTAAGCACCGCTCCAACCATAGGTACCTTTAGGAAGCCTTTTATAATTATCGCTTACTATAACTCTTCCGCCAAGAGCCCAGCGTTCATCACCACTCTGAACCTTCTCATCGTGAATCTGCAGGGAAGTCATTTCCCTAACGCTTTCCTCACTTAAGATCCTTGCGCCGCTTTCAGCTGTACCGTAGTTTAAAAGCATCTCTGCAAATTTACTGTAATCGGAAAGAGTTGAAGCAAGTCCTGCGCCTGAAGCATAATGGGTAACGGGGTAATATTCAAAAACGCATCCTTCGGTAGTAGCACTAGCAGCGTTTTCTGCACCGTTCTCCATTATCCTTTTATCGTGCATATACACGGTTCTCTCCCATTGTTCCTTTGTGGGAGCAAAGGTAGTGTCCGCCATACCGCAGGGAATTAATATTTCCTGCTTTAAAAATTCAGCGTAATCCATACCGCTTACTTTTTCCACTATGTAAGCCGCCACGTCGAAGGCTGCGTTGGGGCTGTAGCTCTGTTTTGTGCCCGGTTCAAAAGCAAGGGGCAGTTTTGCATAATACTCTACAGCGCCCTTTAAGGTGTCAATAGCCTCTTTCGGTACTCGTGCAGGGGAATAATACAAGGCTGCGCCGTCACTTCCTATACCTGAAGTATGGGAAAGAAGTTGGCGAACAATCGGCTCTTTAATCACAGGGGTAGTACTTAATATTTCTGTGCCGTCCTCACTGTAATTACCTACCGTAAGATTTTTATACTCGGGAATATAGAAGCTTACTTCCTTATCAAGGTCAATTAAGCCTCTGTCCACCATTATCATAACTGCAACAGCTGTAACAGGCTTTGTCATTGAAGCTAAACGGAAAACCGCATTACTCTCTACCACTTTGCCTTCGCTGTTTTTAAAATCACCGAAGTTATTTTCGTAAACAGTTTCGCCCTTTTCCTTAACTATAAGAGAAACAGCACCCACGTTACACAGAGCTAAATCCCTTTCCAGCCTTTTTTCAATATTTCTTTTAAGTAAATCTCTGTCAATCATGGAAATTATTCTTCGTCCTCTACGCCTACGCCGAATTCCTCGTAAAGCTCGTCAAGAAGCCAATCGTCCTCAATGGACTCGATAACATCAAAGCCTTCCTCATCCTTAGTAAGCTCGAAAACAGCAGCCTCGTCTGTCTCCTCACCTTTATCGTCAAGAACAACTAAAAGCACGTAGGTTTTGCCGTCCCTCTCTAATTCGTCAACTATCTTGAGGTCAACCTCACCGTCATCAGTTTCAATGGTGAAAATATCGTCCATATCCTCAGCCATATTTTTAAGATCACCAAAATTAATTACGTCTGCCATAATAATTCTCCTTTAAAATATTTTTTCGAAAAACCAATTTATAACAGTATACCACATATTTCTGTAAATTCATACAGTTAATTGCATATATTTTCAAAAAATATAAATATTTTCTGAAAGCAGAACCTTTTCTCTTTAATTATTTACGCATTTGATATTTACCTTTTCCTTATAAAAGCATTTTTGCAAAATGGACTTGATTTTATTGACAATAGGGAAGTTTCTTATTTATAATTATATTCACAGTACTAAAACGAGGTGGTTCTTTGGCTTTTACTACACAGATATTTACTTTTGTTTTTCTGCCTGTATTTTTAATTATATCTTCTGTTTTCGACTTTATTAAAAGAAAAAACATTTTTGCAGGCATCTTTGAAAAATTACGTATAGCGGATATATCACTTATCGCTTTAAGCTTTGCCTTTTTTGCCTGGGCGTGCTTTGACGACGTAATCTTCCTCTTTCTTTACACCCTGCTGGTTTTTGTAATGGGTAAAATAATACACCATTTCCGTTCATCCGGGCTAAGCTTCACTTTAACCGATAATAACCAAAAGATAAAAAAGATATATGTAGCCGTAATTTATTTTGCTGTTTTTGTAAGCATCATAAGCTTTATATTGCTTCGCTTCAAATATATGGGCCTTTTAAACAAGCTGTGGAATATTTTCTTCGGTGATACCTGGTCAACACAGTCCCTTATGGCTCCTTTGGGAATATCTTTCATAACTTTTTCTGCTGTCTCCTACCTTAGCGATATATATAAAGGCTTGGCTGACTCAGGCTCCTTTATTGACTGCGCCCTTTACATATCATTTTTCCCGAAAATCGTTTCTGGTCCCATTGTTTTGTGGCGTGACTTTAAGCATCAAATTAAAAAACGCGCTATGTCCATAGACGGCTTTACAATGGGCATAAACAGATTGATGGTAGGTTACGCAAAAAAATTAATATTGGCGGATACCTTTGGTTCCTGCATAGCTAAAATTCCTGCAAATTCCATTGACCTTATCACCTCCTGGGGTATGGCACTTTTATATATGCTGCAAATCTATTACGATTTTTCAGGTTATTCCGATATCGCTATAGGCCTTGCAAATATTCTTGGTTTCGATCTCAAGAACAACTTTAATTTCCCCTACCTTTCAACCTCCATTACCGAATTCTGGAGAAGATGGCACATTTCACTTGGCACCTGGTTCCGTGAATATATATATTTCCCCTTAGGCGGCAGCAGAAAAGGTAAAAAGCGCACCGTTATAAACATTGCTGTTGTATTTATCCTTACAGGCATCTGGCACGGTGCAGGCTGGACCTATATGCTGTGGGGCGCATTAAACGGCTTATGCAATATAATTGAAAAACTGCTGGCAGAAAACAAAATTTACCTCAGAACTCCAAAAATCATAAAATGGTTTTTAACCTTTACCGTAACCTTTTTCTCCTGGGAAATATTCAGGTTTGAAGGCATATCTCAGGTTATTAACCAATTTAAGGTTATGTTCGGTATTCTGAGCTTCGAAAGCATCCCCTACACCTGGCAGTACTATTTCGATTTCAGGATAATCGTTCTTGCCCTGATCGGTCTTATAGGAGCAACGGTTTTCGGCTTGGATAAAGTCAAAGCACCTTTTGAAAAATTCGCTTCAACCAAAATTGGTTTGATATTAAAAGAATTAGTATATATTCTACTTTTCGTAACTGCAATATTATTTATGGTCAATTCAAGCTACAGTCCCTTTATATATTTTCAATATTAAAAGGTAAAGGTTATATTTATGAAAATCATTAAATCTATAACTATCTTTCTGTTTATTCTTTGCCTGCTGATTCCTTTGGTGTTTTTCAACTTCACCCCGAACTCAGTATCGGAAATTGATAACAGAAAGCTTACGGAAAACCCCTTTTCATCCGAAGTGAAGGGTGACCTGACGAAAAATATAGAAAACTACGTAAACGACCGCATCGGTTTAAGAGACAGTATGATACGTACTTACACCATTTTAAACGATAAGCTGTTCGGCAAAATGGTTCACCCTTCATATACCTACGGCAAGGACGGATATATATTCGGCGCAGGCATAACTACCACCGAATCCTTTTCCGATTACCACGTAGCCTTTGCGGATATGGTACTTAAGCTTCAGGAATACTGTGAAGAGCGCGGCGTCCCCTTCCTTTTTGTATTTAACCCTGCAAAACCCGCCGTACTAAGTGATAAGCTGGCTGAGGGAATTAACTACAACAGAGACTGGGTGGAAAAATTCCTCATTGAGCTGGATGCAAGAAATATAAACTACGTCGATAACACCGGGCTTTTGAAAGAACTTATGGACAAGGGCGTTATGACCTTTAATCAAAAATACGATGCAAACCATTGGAATGACACAGGTGCCTTTTACGGTACACAGAACGCTTTGAAAGCTTTATCCAAGCTTACCCCAAACGTTCACATCAATGATGAATCGGAATTTAACATAGGAGAGGAAGTAATGACCTCCCTGATGGTTTCCGACTTCCCCATAAATGAAGCTATACCCGTCTACTCTTTAAAGCTTGACTACGAAAACGAAACAGCTCTATACGTAAACGACCTGGAAAGGCACCCATCCTACAGAAATCTCGGTGCTTTCAGGAATGAAACCCGTGAAGCAGAAGGCAATATAGGCGCTCTTGTTTTCCAGGGCAGCTATATGAATTTCTTCGGTAACAAATTCTTTATCAACGCTTTCAGCGAATACGTTTACGTTCACGATTACCAGAACGTTCTGGACTTACCATACTACTTTAATATCTTCAAACCCGATTGCGTTATTTTTGAAGTGGCTGAATACACCTTCAGCGACAGCTACTTTAACTACGAGAATATGCTCACCATTGATTATAACGAGCCTCTTTGTAATTTCAGCAATCTTGAAACAAGTACCGCCACTATCAAAAATGACGATATAACCGTAACTAAAGGCGACGAACTCACCAAGCTTACGTGGCAGCAGGACGAAGCTTTTGAAGACCTGTGGTTTATTGCTGACTGTGAGTATGATATGAAAAAGCTTGACGGCGGATATAGTGTAACGGTAAGAAACGAAGTGTATGAAGAATATAAGGATAGCTTCACCATCACAGCACACAATTTCAAGGGCTTAACCTTATATTCCATTGGCGAATAACCCGTTTCCCTATGTATTTCACATTTGCACATCATAAAAATGTCACCTGATTGTAATAAATTAAATAAGTGCTGACAGTACAAAACCTCCTATGGCAGTCCAAGAAACTACCGTAGGAGGAATTTTTATACCTAAAAAACAGCAAAGAATGGTATGGCACATACTATTAAGAACGCCCGACCTTTTTAAAGCCGGGCGTTAACTGATTTATTTAATTACTACTTTATAAATATCATTCTTAACACCCTGTACTGTATCACTTATAACTATATCACTTAATACAGGTAATATATAATTAATTTTTATTATTTCACCTGTTTTTTGGTTGTACTCTGCACTCGTTAGATGATCATACATCACCATATCATTTTTATGCACAACCGATTCCACTATATAAACCTTATCATCAACAATTTCTATTATTGACGGTTCTGATGATAATGAATAGCAATCATCAATATCTTTCTTAAGAAATAATAACACGTCATTAGCACCAATATTTCTGTACTGAGGATTTATAACACTTAAAATACAATCATTATATAAAAATAAATCTTCAGATTTCATATTCACATAAATACTTCGGCTATCAACCTCACCCTTTAAAATATCCAGAACCACAAATTCTAAGCAACAATTCTTGGTTTTTAAATACACCAAATCATTTGGAACTTCAATATTTTCGTTAAATGTATCTTCACTTGTTCTCGCACCGTTAAGATTAAAATAACGCCCGATGATTATCAGTTGCGAGTTGTTGATCATCTCTGTTAAATCATCAGAAACATCATAATCATAAGTGATATATACTTCTCCGCTTGGTGCATCTGTGTATAAGTAACCTGATTCATCATTTGTTTCTTGGGTAGTGTTAAACTTTTCCGTTATTACATAAGCAATCAATACAAACACAATTGCGAAAAACAACACTATAAAAACTTTATTAATTTTCATTACACAAGCTCTTTACTTTTTCTATAAATTCATTTTTTGTCATACCTGTAATATCATCATTAATTTCATGTGCTGCAACGTTGATTTTTATTATATTTTGTGTTCGACACCTTCTGTCTGTCAGAAGGTATTTGCAAACTGCAGAATCCTTCATGCCCTTTATTTTGCTCTGTAATTTTACTGTATTGTTGAATACCTGTATCACGCTTGGGTGTGTAGCATAATCATAATAGCCTGTTTCTTCATTTTTATTTAAGAATAAAAAACATTCTATTCCAATATCTACTTCTGTACTTAATGGATTCATAAAATCGAACACATAATCTTCATATTTAAAAACATCCAAACTGCTAATGTTGACGTAAATTTTCCTGTCAGTTTCTCCTTTTAAAACTTCATTAACAGTAAAACACATATAAGTCGATTCTGAAAATAAAAGTTCTAAATTTTCACCGTAAGAACAAGAACTTTTTTCCATTGATTTATGAAATCCAAATACATTCTCACCGCCATTATTATGGTCAAGGAAAAACTTACCTCTTACAATAACTTCTGATTTTTCAATCATTTCGCTAAGACTATAAGAAGGATCATAATTTAATTCAATATCTACCTCAGCATAAGGGGTATCAGTCCATATAAATTCCGAATGCTTTAAATCTTCCGCAGCATCTGCTTTTTTTGATTCATCAGCTGAGCAGGAAACAAACAGAATAAGTATAAGAAAAATAAGCGTCATTAAATTTAAATATTTTTTCATCCCTTTGCCCCCATTTTAGTTCCTCTTTTAATTTCATTATATTCACATTATTATACATTGTCAAGTATTATATGAAAAATAAGGCGGAGTTTCCCGCCTTATCTCTATAATTTTACTTATTTAAAGTGCTTAATTATTCTCGTTTTTCATCTAATCAAGCTTACTTTGTATCTGTTACGGAAGCTTATCAAAGCAGCTTTCAGGCAGGGTCAGAGCCCTTAAATTATATCACCTTATACTTCCCTTGCTATTGTTGCGCCGTTTTTGGCGATTGCAGAAATACTTATTTCAAGCTCCACGAATTTTTCGGTTTTTTCAGCTTCAACGTAAGTGTCTTTAAAATACAAAGCGCCCGCTACAAAATCGCCGCCCATTACGGAGTGCCAGGGTTTG
>JAGBID010000065.1 GCA_017935165.1 Clostridia bacterium | reverse complement strand
GATGAGTGGAATGATGTGTACCTTATTTCACTTTATTTTGACAGAGAAAATGCCAAAAGCGATAAAGGGTATATCAGCTTTAATTTCCAGGTTGAAAATAAAGTTTTTGATAATGCGTGTATTCTGAGTAATTATTTGTATGATGAGGAAAATAATATGTTTTCTTCAGGTAATAAGGGCGGAAGAAATATGGATATTGAGGATGGAAATATAGTTCACAGCGGTATTATTGATACAATAGGCTATGGAAGCGGCGGAGGTATTACATTTTCAATGTATTCCGAGGATTATGCAAAACTTAAGAAGCAGATGAATTTTAAAATTCCTTTTAATGAAATAATACTTGAAAGGAAAAATTAAACTTAAATAAAGTCGCCTTTAACAGAGAGCGGTATTATGTTGACGGATATTTAATCTATATTTTATAATAATAGTGAAAAGAGGTGGCGGTATGAAAAAGTTTTTAACAAAGAAAAAGCTTGTGCATTTCTTATTGATAGCTATTTTTGGTGCTGCTTCGATTTTTGCTTTTTCTTATTTTAATTCAAGTCAGAAGCTTTCAGATATCTGTCCCGATTTGCTTAATGAAGGTAAAGGCGGGAGAGTGAAGTATATTTCCACCGAGATTAAAACCCCCGACAGCTTTGATAGTACGCAAATAAACTCCTACGAAATAAAGAAAGCTTTAAGCGGGCTTGAAATCAGCTTACATCCGATAAATGATGATAAGAGCTTAAACAGGGACAAAACAGTGAGCGTGGCTTTTGAAGAGCTTACGGATGATTTCCCCACCGGCGCATATTCGGAAATTGTATATTTTAATTTAGATTTCAGTGAAGTGTGGATATATAACGAGGGTATTCCCACTTATACGTATAAGGTGAGAAATCCTGAGGAAGCAAAAGAAATCTGCAACGTACGATATAAAATGGAATAAGATACAGAAAAACACCTTCTGCGGAGGTGTTTTTTTGCATATTCCTTTGAAAATTACTTAAACTAATTTAAAAAGTTATGGTGATTGATATGAAAAGGATAGGCAAAAACGTAATAGAATGTGAGAAGGATGTGGCGGCAGTTTCATTTGCGGCGGTTGGCGGTAAAAAGGAGGCTGAGGGCGCTTTGGGCACTTACTTCGATACCACCTTCACCGACTCCTATTTCGGTAAGGAAAGCTGGGAAAAGGCGGAAAGCTTAATGCAGTCGGAAGCCCTTAATTTAGCTCTTACAAAGGGAAATATAAAGGACAGGGAAGTGGATATGCTTTTTGCCGGGGACCTTTTGAACCAATGTATTTCAAGTTCCTTTGCGGCAAGGAGCCTGAATACCGCCTATTTAGGTCAGTACGGAGCCTGCTCAACCATGGCGCAGACCATTATAATGGCGGCTATTTCGGTAGAGTCAGGTGCGGCGGATACTGCAGCGGCGGTGACTTCCTCCCATTTCTGCACGGCGGAAAGGCAGTTCAGGCTCCCTTTGGAGTACGGCGGTCAGCGTTCACCCTCCGCACAATGGACGGCTACGGCGTCAGGCGCGGTCATTATTAAAAGGGATAAAAATTCCCCCGTGAAAATCAAAAGGATGTGCCCGGAAAAAATTATCGACCTGGGCGTTAAGGATATGGCGAATATGGGTGCCGCTATGGCGCCTGCCGCGGCTGAAACCCTGACAGATTTTTTTAACGATACCAAAACCTCCCCTAAGGACTATGACCGAATATTTACGGGGGACTTAGGAAGTATAGGCAGTTCTCTTTTATACGAGCTTATGGCAAAGAATAATTTTGACTTAGCGCCTTACCACTCGGACTGCGGTGTGATGCTTTACGATATAAAGCTGCAGGACGTTCACGCAGGCGGCTCGGGCTGCGGCTGCAGCGCTTCCGTTTTGTGCGGATATATTTTGAACGAGATGAAAAAAGGCAGTTTAAAGAAGGTTTTGTTCTGTGCTACGGGAGCTTTGATGTCCACGGTTTCATCACAGCAGGGGGAGAGTATACCCGGTATCTGCCACCTTGTGGAGTTTGAAAGAAACTGAAAAAATCGGCAAGAGAGTTCTTACCGATTTTTAAGTTTATTTTATGAATTTCTTAAGAGAACTGATATCCACAGTAAAAAATGCGGATTTTTCAAAGAATTTATATAGCTTATGGGCAATTATTTTGCTTCCGCCTTCTATGTTGCTTTCTATGTTAAGTGGCATTACAGGGTCGTGAACACTGAGCCTTAAAAGAAGCCAGCCGTCGCCATTATCCTTATCAAAGCTTAAGCGTATACCTTCGTAGTTATTGGGGACAATGGTAATATTGTTTTTAACAGCAAACTCCTTAAGCTTATCTATAACCATTTCACCTATTTCTTTAAAATGGTCACTTAAAATATTGAACCTTAATTCCTCTGATTCCTTGGGTACTACCAAATTATCAAGGATATCACTGAGTTTTTTGCCTTCCTTTTTAAGCTCTGCCATTAAAATAACTATTTTCGTTACAAGGTAAGCGCCGTCATCAAGGAAATAATTTTCCCTCATAGCGGCGTGTCCGCTGGTCTCAATAGCCAATGGTGCGTTTATTCCAAGACTGTTAAGCCTTTTTGCTTCGTTGATAACGTTTTTGTAGCCACGCTTAAAACGGTGATGCACACCTTTGAGGTGATGGTTTATAAAATCGGTTAAACCGTCGCTGGTTATGGAATCGGTGACTATGGTTCCGCCCTCGTTATCCTTTAAAGCTATGT
>JAGBID010000064.1 GCA_017935165.1 Clostridia bacterium | reverse complement strand
AGAAATGTTATATAACCTTTACCAACGCTAACACTATGTTCATACTCATTACCATAATTGTCCATTTTGTATGAATCCACTTCATCTGTTCTCGACTGTAAAGATCCACCAACTGTATCCATCTTAAAAACGGACATCTTGTGCAAAAGCACAGGTAAACAATTTTTATAAGTTTCAATGGCATCTGTGAATTCATTGCAAGGATAATCAGCTTGCATGGATGTAATAGTTTTTATAGCATTTTCATAATCATCTTCTTTCGCAAACTCTTCTGCTTTACTTAAAACAGATTCAATCATTTCTGCTTCATATTGTTCGTATTTCTTTTGATACCTCGAATCCGAAGAACTTAACCTTTCCAATTTTTTTAATATTTTAATATACTCACCCTTTGCTTTCAACTCTTTGCATTCGTTAATAATTTCTTGATAACGAACTTCATCTTCATCAATTTCTAGAGTTGGTGTTGGTTTAGGCGTAGTTACAGTTGAGCTAACAGATTCACTTTGAGGCACTGTTGTATAACTTGGAAATAATACGTCCTTAAGTATCACTCCGCCGCAAACGAGCAAGGCTACAACAAGTACACAGCAAAACGCAATAAGTCCTACAGGCTTTTTACTTTTTTCTTTTCTTGTTGTTACATCCATTACTACAGGCAATTTTGCTTTGTCTTTAGGTACTAAACTATTTACAGTACCTACTTTTTTGCCGCATCCGGAGCAAAACTTTTCGTCTTCATTTAATTTTTTACCGCAATTTGGGCAATACATAATTATTTTCCCTCTTTCTTAAATATTCATTCCTTTTCGGATAAAATAATTATATATTATTTTCTTAATTTACGCAAGTGCGTATACGCTTTTGCGTAAAATTTTTTATCATTTCTTATAGGCAACGAATCCAAAAAACAACATTCCCACAAATTGCCGCAAAGAACATAGATAAGGATTGATAAATATGAGCGTAAAAGATGCAGTAGCAAACAGATTCCTTGAAATTTGTAAGCAGAGGAATATTAAAATAAACGAGCTTGCCAACTTATCGGGCGTAACAGCTTCAACTGCTTACAGTATGCTTGATGAGAAAAGAAGAGATATATCTATTGTAACTATTAAAAAATTCTGCGACGGACTTGACATCACTTTAGGTGAATTTTTTTCTACACCGGAATTTGACGCTTTGGAACAGGAAATTAAATAGTAAAAACCCGCAGGCATTTGAACTTACCTGCGGATTTCTTTTGCTCATTTATTAAAACCACATTCCGTGTATTTCGGAGTAGTAATTCTGTTTATTGCCCTTTTCGCCCATAACTTCCTTAACACGCTTCATATAGGTTGCGAAATTTGCCGCGTCCTTTTCGTCTATTTCAAAAATTCTTACGCCGCGGAATTCATCTGTCTGACCTGCGTTATAATCCATACTTGCATCGTAACCCATTCTTATACCATTAAGCTCACCCATAAAGTCACTGTAGTGGTCGTGGCCGAAGAATATGCCCTTAACGTCGCCGCGCTGAACACAGGCATTGAAAAGTCCTGAACTTATTCTTGGCAGAGGCTCGTGGTGGGCTGCTGTGCCTATAGTCTTACATTCCTCGCGGTTATCGTCAATTATCTGCAGCTCAGGCATAGGAATATGCATAAACATCAAAGCAGGAATTTTTCTGCCATATTCCTTTTCGATAGCTTCGGAGGAATTTATGTACCACATAACCTGGTCGTAATGGAGGTAAATGCGGCGGTTTTTGGAATCGAGGAAATATAAAATAAGCTCGGGCTCGCCCTTTTCGCCCATTATGGGAAGTATGTAGTTGCCTATGCCGTGTATATTTTTATCACCGCGCTTTGAAAGGCAGTTGGGATAAGTTTTGTATATCTCTATCTGTTCTTCGTTATTTATGCCGTGGTTATCATCGTGATTGCCGAACACGTGAGCCCAGGGGATATTTCTTTTTTCCATAGGAGCCATAAAATCATCAAGCATATCGCGAAGTTCTTTTTCGTTTTCTACGTGAATTTTGCCCGGACCTGCAGTATCACCGCAGAAAAATACGAAATCAGGCTTTTCGCTTTCAACCATAGCATCAATGGCAACAGATATCTGCTTACTGCAGTCCACACCGCCGTGCAGGTCGCTCATCATCATAATTTTAAATTTACCGCCTTTAAATTTTAATTCCTTTTTACTCTCCAAAAGCTCTTTTACCTTACTCATTTTATAAATCCTTTCTTTTTATAATTTCAATTTCCTTTTCACCCTCATACACAAGGGATAAATAATATTCGTTTTTTATTTTTTTCGTATAAAGAGAGGGCATATCTTCACCTTTATAATAGGCTTTTTCATCTTCAAATACTGCTTCAAAATATTTCACACCATTTTTAAAGCCTTCACCGGTATATTTTATATACGCTTCTTTGGCTGTCCAATATTTTACAAAGGTATCCTTAACATCCGTGCTTTCTTTAATTCTTTCATATTCATTCTCTGTAAAATATCGCTTAGCTAAGTCGAGATAATCTCTGTTTTTATCAAGCCTTTCAATATCAATTCCTACTTCCGTAGGTGCAACAGCCAAAGCTGACATTGTTTTAGAATGGGATATACTGAAACAAATATCGATTCCTTCAAAATAAGGCTTGCCATATTCTTTGCTTTTAATTTCAGGAGCATTCCCCTTGTTAAAGCCGCAATAATCAAGGAGCATTTTATATGAAACCGCCCTTAAAAGCTTACTTTTTAATTTTGCTTTTTCATTTACCTTATTCGCTATATTGATAGGCAGACTATCGAGAATATTTGCAAGGTCATTTTCATTTAATCCGTTTATATCGGAAAGGAGTATCGTAATTTTATTTTCCATATTGCTCCTTTCTTTAAAAATGAGCATTTTTGTTATAGACATAAGAAACTATTTTTGTTATATTTTACACTTAGAAGGATATTATTTCAACTGTATTTGTAAATATTGTTGTCATATTCTTTGCTTATTGTTAGCATATTCTAAGTTTTTGCGAAGTTCTAACTTTACAATTTCTACCGCTTTTGCTAACATATAAATAGGATGGCAAACTATGCCGCAATACGGCTTTAAATAAAACAAAGAAAGGACGCACTTAATTATGAACGAAAACATCAAAAAGGTTATTAATGCCTTAACCGAATCCGAAAGCGGTAAAAAGCAGATGGAAATTTGGGACTGGTACCAGGGTGTTGGTCTTTACGGACTTTACCTTTGCTACCAGAAAACAAGAGACCAGGAGGTTTATGACTACTTAACAAAGTGGTTTGACCGTCAGATAGAGCTTAACAAGATCCGCTGGAACGTTAACAGTCTCTCACCTCTTTTAACACTCACCTACCTTTATGAGGAATCAGGTAAAAAAGAATACCTTGACCTTTGCAGAATCGGTGCAAATTATGCTATGAATGAGCTGATAAGAACAGAGGAAGGCGGCTTCCAGCATGTTACCATCGACAGCAACAACGATGTTCAGCTTTGGGGCGATACTCTTTATATGGGCGCTCTGTTTATGGCAAGAATGGCTATACTTGAAAACAACGACGATTATATGCAGGAAAGTATCCGCCAGTTCTTAATTCACATTAAATATCTTTCCGATACAGAATCAGGTCTTTTCTACCACGGCTACAACTTTATCGGTAAGCATCACTTCGGTAAGGCTCATTGGGGCAGATGTAACGCATGGATAATTGCAAGTATCGTTGATATGCTTGACATAGCAAAGGGACATTTACCTGCCTGCATAGAAATGTATTTAAAGGGCACAGTTGAAACTCACGCTGCTGCACTTTGTAAGTACCAGGATGATAAGGGTATGTGGCATACTCTTATTGACGACGTTGAAGGCTCTTATGCCGAGGCTTCAGCTACTTCGGGTATTGGCTACGGTCTTTTAAAGGCTGTTCACAGAGGTATTTTACCCGAGAAATATCTCGATAACGCTATGAAGGCTCTGCCTGCTATCAACGGTCTTATTAATGAAGAGGGCTTCTGTGACGAAGTTTCCGCAGGTACCTGCCTTTACTATGACCTTGACGAATACAGAAACATTGCTCTCGGACATCAGCCTTACGGTCAGTCCTTAGCACTTCTTTTCTTCCTTGAGGCTGAAGAAAACTAATTTAAAAGGGAGCTAACACAATATGAACCTTCAGGTTGTTAAAAAATTTGATATGGGTATGAACGTAGGTTACTGCCATAGCTGTAACGTACGATTAAAAGATAAAGACGGAATACTTTTCGTTCTTTCCGAAGGCAAAGGTGTTGACCCCGGTGAGGAGATTCTTCGTTTCAATGGAATAAGCACTGTATGGCTTAAAATGTTTGATTTAAACGGAAATATGCTTTGGGAAAAAGAGCTGCCCGACGGGGTACTTCCCGGTATATGGTTCTGCCCCGTTGTCCCCTTTGATATGGATAAGGACGGTGTTGACGAGATATACGTCCTCAATAACCACGGTGCACCCTTCTCCTTTATGCACAGAAAGCTTGAAAGATGGAACGCAGAAACAGGCGAATGCACAGGCTCCTGGCAGTGGCCCTGGAACACCTTTAACGAAAGAATGAGCCTTTGCTACCGCTACTATATAATTGCAGGCTTCGTAAAGGGCGAGCCCGTTTTGGTTACCTGCCAGGGTACTTATACAAATATGTACCTGCAGGGCTGGAACAATAATATGGAAAAGCGCTGGGAAATTGCCATTATGGACGAGGACGGCGGTCCCAAGGCAAGCCACGTTACTCCCGTTATTGATATAAACGGCGACGGCATTGACGAATTATTCTGGGGTGAGAGAATTTTATCCCTTGATGACGGTCACCAGCTTGTTTGCCTTGCACCTGACTACGTAGGTCACTCCGACCTTATTGTTCCCTTCCTCGGTAATAAGGGCGATGATGACTGGTACGTATTCACCTGCCGTGAAGGCGGCGAAGTGGAAGGTCAGAAGCGAGTTTACACCTTCCGCTTAAACGGTGACGTCGTGTGGAAAGCAGTAGACACAGGTCATATGCATACAGCATGGCTTGCTAACATAAAAGGAGAAGAAGGCTCCTACCGCAAAATTGCAATGACAATGCAGCAGGTATTTAAGCCTGATGATTGCGGCTTTAACCACGAGGTTACAGGTATATTCTACTTCGATGCTTACACAGGCGAGGAAGTTGACTACAAGCTTCCCTACCCCGGCAACGATATGTTCCCTCTTGATATTAACGGTGACGGCTACAGCGAATATTTCGTAGTATGCCCTGAAGCAAGAGGCGACATTTTAGACGTTGAAGGAAATAAAATAGGACATATAGAAAGCCCCTGCATCAATTTTGACGGTGCTATCCGCTTCGGTAAAATACTTGATATGCCGGGTGAACATATTATGGCTTCAAGCACAGACGGCAGAAGTATTGAAATCTGGGCAGATTTAGATGCAGTAGACGGCGAAATTATGAAAAAGCGCTACAGTCTTCCTTACCTTAACTTTATGCAGAAATTAATGGCAACAGGCTACAACTGGGTAGGCAGCCAGACCAACTGCGGTATTTACTGATATTTTTTCTACAGAAAGGATTTTAATTATGAATCTTACTTGTGTACATAAATTCAAATTTGACGAGCCTTTAGGCTATACTCACTCCGCTACAGTTAATTTAGGTGACAGAGAAGCTCAGCTTTTCGTTTACACACACGGTGTTGGCGTTGACCCCGGCGAGGAGCTTTTCCACTATAAAGGCATTAAGCCTATGCATATCTCCTTATACGAGATGGACGGTACACTTATCTGGCACAAAGAGCTTCCTGACGGTGTTCTCCCTGGCATTTGGTGGTGCCCTGCTGTTCCATTTGATATGGATAAGGACGGCGTGGATGAAATATACTTTATCAATAACACAGGCGCACCCTTCTCCTTTATGCACAGAAAGCTCCAGCGCCTTGATGCTTTAACAGGCGAGGTTACAGGCTCCTGGCCTTGGCCTTGGAATACTTTTGAGGAAAGAATGAGCCTTTGCTACCGCTACTATATTGTTGCAGGTTACGCTCACGGCGAACCCGTTTTAGTTACCTGCCAGGGTACTTACGGTCATACGTATCTGCAGGGTTGGAACAACAATATGGAAAAGCGCTGGGATATAGTTATAAAGGATAGCGACCCGGGTCCCAGAGCCAGCCACGTTACACCCGTTATCGACATTAATAACGACGGTGTGGACGAATTATTCTGGGGTGAAAGACTTCTTTCCCTTGATGACGGACGCGAAATAGTAGACTTAGCTCCAAATTACAAGGGTCACTCCGATTTAATAGTTCCCTTTATGGCTAAGGACGACGAAAACGAATGGTACATTTTCACCTGCCGCGAGGGTGATGAGAGACCTGACCAGAAGCGTGTTTATACCTTCCGTCCCGACGGTACAATAGCTTGGGAAGCTGTGGACTTCGGTCATATGCATACAGCATGGATAGCTAACGTTAAAAACGGAATTGAAGGCGACTACAGAAAAATCGCTATGACTATGCAGCAGGTATTTGACCCCAATGCTCCCGGTTTCACACATAACGTTACAGGTGTATTCTATTTTGATGCTTACACAGGCGAACAGCTTGACTTCACACTTCCTTACCCCGGCTACCACGTTCATCCCATTGACATCAACGGTGACGGTTACCACGAGTTCTATGTAATGGAAGAAGGTCACGTTGGTGATATTATCGACTGTGAAGGAAATACAATTGCTCACATTGACAGCGACCATTACATCCGTTTCGGTAAAATGGTAGACCTCCCCGGCG
>JAGBID010000063.1 GCA_017935165.1 Clostridia bacterium | reverse complement strand
TGATGGTCAGCGGTTGTGCTGTTTCGTGTCATGTTGGGGCAAAATGTGGTTATTTTGAAAAGTAGTATGCGAGTAGTACAAATAGGGAAATCACCTTGCAAACCGTGGCATAGTGTCGCATAGCTTGGTCTGTTATCCTCGGCTTAAATCTTGCCATAGCATACGAATAAAACCTTTATCATATTAAAACTCCGTCCTTTTCTAATTATGAGTATATCACATTTCTTTAAGGATTTCACTATATTTTTAATTGCAAAAGCAAGTTTACTTGATTTTACTTTGCTTAAGGAGTATAATTTTGTCAGAAAAAGTATTTTCCGGAGGTAACGTTGTATGTGGTTTGTTTTCGCATTACTGTCTGCCGTGTTCGCAGCGCTTACATCTATACTGGCGAAAGTCGGCATAGAAGGGGTAAACTCAAATCTTGCTACAGCAATAAGGACTGCTGTTGTCTTAATTATGGCTTGGGGAATGGTTTTCATTACCAATACTCAGAGCGGAATTACTGAGATTAGTAAAAAAAGCTGGCTGTTTCTTATTCTTTCAGGTCTTGCAACCGGCGCTTCCTGGTTATGCTACTACAAGGCATTACAGATGGGCAGCGTATCTCAGGTTGTACCTATTGACAAATTAAGTGTTATCATCACCTTGGTCTTGGCTTTCATATTCCTTCACGAGCAGTTTTCCGTTAAATCTATAATAGGCTGTATACTTATAGGTGCAGGCACTCTTGTAATGGCTTTGTAATTCTAAAAGGAGACTCTTATGGAAATAAATGAATATCAGAATTTGGCAATGACAACCTTAAACCCTGAGCTTAGTAAAAAGGATGTACTCATCAACAGCGTTATGGGACTTTGCGGCGAATCAGGCGAAGCTATTGACGTCGTTAAAAAGTGGCTGGCGCAAGGCCACGAGCTTGATAAGGAACGTTTAGCAAAGGAGCTTGGCGATATAGCCTGGTATTTGGCAGAAGCCGCCACCGCCCTCGATATACCGCTGGAAGATATTTTAAAAGCTAATATTGAAAAATTAAAGAAACGTTACCCCGAAGGCTTCGAAACAAAAAGGTCGCTTACCCGCCTGCAGGGAGATTTATAAAAAGCAAACCACCCAAGAGCAATCTCGGGTGGTTTTTTACGTAAGCTCAATTTGATTATCTTTAAAGGAAGTAAACTTTCGCTCGGTAATTATGTCGTCACTTTTAATTTCCCCGAAAAGTATGGGAGAATTTTCATCGTGACTACTAAAATTATAGTCAATAAGCTTTGGGTTATAATTTGCATAACAGTATTTGCATCCGTTTTTACAGCTGTTGTAAGCGCCTATGTCAATACTTTCTATACAGCCGCAGCCTTTTCTTTGGTTTTTATCAGGCTTAAAATTAAGCTTTTGACCTAAAATTTTCTCAAAAAGCTCTCCGTCAATACAGCTGTTATGCTTAATACCAAACTCGGATAAATCAATGCCTTCACAGCAGGAAGCAAGCTCAATCCCGTATTTTTCGGCAATCCCTGAAAACTTCTCCCCTATCAGCTTCATTTCCTTCTCTGTAACAGGTAAAAGCTTAAGACCTCTTAAATTTTTCTCCGTATTTTTGTAAAAGTCAAGAAAGCTTATAACGCATTTTCCGGTATAACCCTGAAGCCTTTTAGCCATTTTCGCAAAATATTCTACGTGATAATCCACGTTATATTTCTCAGTAAGAACTATCGGATCGTACCGCCATATCATTCTGTCACTGCCGATAAGCTTAGAAAGCTCAATGAAGCTTGGAATCACCACGTCATTTTTACTCGGCACATTCTCTTCAATATCTTTTCCGTAGGACGTTATGGTGACCTGAAAATAATAGGCGTAATCTTTCAGCTTATGAATCTCTTTAAGCATTGGCGCAGGGTTCTTAGTCCAGAACACAAAGCCGTCCACCACCTCGGGTGAAAGGTTTATTCTGCTTATTCTTTTAGGATTCATAGGATTTCGAACCAACACGTAGCCTTCCTTAAGTCTGTTAAAAAACCACCTGCTGTAATATGCAGGCACATCCGTCCTGCGGCTGACGCTTATTATCATCAAATCACCCCTTTTCTATAAATAAATGCACACTATGAAGTGTGCACTTTTATTTTATAATCGACCTTATTCTATTTTTAAGCTTATCCATAAAGCTTACTTTCGGAACGGTAAAAAGCTTACTGCATTCTGATATTTTGCCTTCTCTGATAAGTTTAAATGCTTCGTCGCGCTTCTTGTTAGGCGCGGTGCTTTTAAGTATAGCAGAGTTTTGCAAGCTTACTTCTTCGAGCGTGACAGACTTTGCGGTGAGCTTGTCAGTTATTCTGCTGAATACTCTCTCACCTTTTTCTGACTGAATCAGCAAAGCTGATGTGCCTTTGTTGTCGTCCATCTCAGGATGAATATCCCAAATTCCCCAAAAATCGCCTAAAGTCAGGTCACTTACTCGGCTGTAGCCCTTAAATTTACAATTTTCGCAGGATTCTCTGCAAATGTTTCCGCCCACAAAAAGCTTCATATAAAGGCTCTCGCTGCTTTTTGCTTCGTGAGTTTTGTCTTTACCGTACTCAAAAAGATTGGAATATTGGTAACGGCTCCAACCCGTTTTCTTTGAGCGAAGGTCTATTTTTTCAGGCAGCTTACCGCCGTTATCTATCTCCGAGCGGTATTTTACGTACTCGCTCCAGGCTAAAGGCGACGGCACGCTGTGGCAGATAAAATCCACCGTGATAAGCTTATCGTAATCCTTTTTAAGGAAAGCTTTAAGTCCCCCCACCTGACAGGGAGTTCCCGAAAATAAAACACACTTACCTTCGTCAAGGTACTTTTTTACGTCTTTGAAAGTATTGTTTAATCTGCTTTGAACATACTTTGCACCGCGAAGCTTATAAAGCTCAGCTTCATTCTCAACTACAATATGCTCAACTTCAAACTTTTCATTGTAAGCAGCGCCGAAAACAACTCCGCCGTCACTTAATACTGCCTTCGCTATCTCCGTAAACACACCGCCCGAGGAGCTCTCCATTCGGACAGCCTCGTCTTTAATAAATGCCGCGTACGCCTTCGGCTCATTTTCGTTCTTTAAAGGGTGATTTACAGGGCAAGTCTTCTCGCACATACCGCAGTTAATGCATTTCTCGGCATCAATAACGGGGTGCAAAAAACCGTATTCGTCTCCCTGCATACTGATGCACCCCTTAGGGCACACCGCCTCACACGCCGTACACCCCGTGCAATATTCTTTTTTGGCAAGTGTAGGCATACACATTCTCCTAATTACGTTTAAAAACTTTTAAAACTCTATTAACAGGCTTTCTGATTATATCTTTTTCGTAATCATTCATCGCAAATAAGTACATTAAAACAGCATAAATTCCTGTATAT
>JAGBID010000062.1 GCA_017935165.1 Clostridia bacterium | reverse complement strand
GTTGGTGCTTCCAGAGTACGTGACCTTTTTGATAAAGCTAAAAAGAACTCTCCCTGCATACTTTTCATTGACGAAATCGATGCAGTAGGACGTCAGCGTGGTGCCGGTCTTGGCGGCGGCCATGACGAAAGAGAGCAGACTTTAAACCAGCTCCTTGTTGAAATGGATGGCTTCGGTGCAAACGAAGGCGTTATTATGATAGCAGCCACCAACCGTCCCGATATCCTTGACCCCGCTTTAATACGTCCCGGCCGTTTTGACCGCCAGGTTACCGTCGGTTATCCCGACATAAAGGGCAGAGAGGATATTTTAAGGGTTCATTCCAGAAAGAAACCCTTAGCACCCGACGTTGTTCTCTCTACAATTGCTAAGTCCACAGCAGGCTTTACAGGTGCCGACCTTGAAAACCTCCTTAACGAAGCCGCTCTTCTTGCCGCAAGAAAGGATAAGAAGGCTATCACAATGGAGGAAATTGAGGAAGCTACAATCAAGGTTGTAGTAGGCACGGAGAAAAAGAGCCGTGTTATGACCAACCGTGAAAAGCGCCTTACAGCTTATCACGAGGCAGGCCACGCAGTTACAACATATTACTGCGAAACGCAGGACCCTGTTCATCAGATAAGCATTATACCCCGCGGTCTTGCTGGCGGTTATACAATGCACTTACCCAGCGAGGACCGCTCCTACAAGTGCTTAAAGGAAATGAAGGAAGAAATCATCGTTCTCCTTGGCGGCAGAGTAGCTGAAGCTTTAGTCCTTGGTGATATCTCCACAGGTGCATCCAATGATATTGAGCGTGCCACAAAGATGGCTCGTGCCATTGTTACAAAGTACGGTATGAGTGAGGCTTTAGGACCCATTATGTACGGTACTGACCAAAGTAACCCCTTCCTTGGTAAGGAAATGGGCCACGTCAGCAACTATTCCGAGGAAACCTCCGCATTAATCGATTCTGAAATAAAGAAGCTTGTTATGGATGGCTACAATAAAGCAAAGGATATTCTTTCCGAGCATATCGACATCCTCCACCGTGTGGCAGCAGTTCTCTTTGAGAAAGAAAAGCTGGATGCAAGCGAGTTTATTGACGTTGTAAGCGGTAAGCTTTTACCCGCTTATGCTTGCCAGGAGCCTTCCGAAGAAGCTAAGAATGCTGTGGAAACAAAAGAAGCAATCAACGAATCCGAAGAATAATTTATAAAAGACACTTTCAATTGAAGGTGTCTTTTTGTTTTGCATTATCAATAGCCAGAATTTCCTCGCCTCCCCTGTAAGGGGAGGTACCGCAAAGCGGTGGTGGGGTTTATTTTCATTAATTTCGAAATCCCCACCTCTTTACAAGCACCACCAAATATTGTATAATTATTATATATGTTTTCTAAATAAACGAATAGAAAGGCAACAAGATGGCAAAAGCTAAAACCTACGATAACGAAAGCATCAGTATGCTCAAAGGCGCCGACCGCGTCAGACTTCGCCCTGCAGTTATTTTCGGCTCCGACAGTATCGACGGCTGTGAGCACGCTGTTTTTGAAATACTCAGTAACTCTATCGACGAAGCTCGCCAGGGCTATGGCAAGGAGATTACCGTAACTAAATTTCTTGATAAATCAGTAGAAATAGAAGATAAAGGCCGCGGTATTCCCGTGGACTTCAATAATAAAGAAAATAGATTCAACTGGGAGCTTGTTTTCTGCGAGATGTATGCAGGCGGTAAATATAACAACGATAATGCCGCAAGCTACGAGTATTCCTTAGGCCTTAACGGTTTGGGTCTTTGCGCCACACAGTACGCAAGTGAATATATGGACGTTAACATCAGGCGTGACGGCTTTAAATATACCCTCCATTTTGAAAAAGGTAACATAGTTGGGGATATGAAAAAGGAGCCCTATAACAAAAAGGACACAGGCTCCGTAATTAAGTGGCGTCCCGACTTGGAGGTTTTTACGGATATCGACATCCCAAGGGAATTTTATATAGATACAATTAAGCGTCAGGCTATTGTAAACAGCGGTATTCTTTTCCATTTTAAGGAAGAAATTACACCCAATAAATTCGAAACCACCGATTTTATTTATGAAAACGGCATTATTGACCACGTAAGCGAAATAATAGGGGACAGCGGTATGATTCTCCCGCAGTTTTTCTCCTCCGAAAAAAAGGTACGTGACCGTGAGGATTTACCCTACTATAACGTAAAAATCAACGTGGCACTTTCTTTCTCCAACAAAATAAATAATCTTGAATATTACCACAACTCCAGCTGGCTTGAGCACGGCGGTATTCACGATAAAGCCGTAAGGAACGCTTTTGTCTACCAGATAGATAACTACCTGAAAAACAATAACAAATACACCAAAAACGAAAAGAAAATAGTTTTTGATGACGTTGAGGATTGCCTTGTTATCGTTATCAGCTCCTTCTCCAACGTAACCTCCTACGAAAACCAGACCAAAAAAGCAATAAACAACAAGGGTATTCAGGAAGCTATGGTGGAAATGCTCAGGCACAACCTTGAAGTTTTCTTTATCGAAAACCCAATGGATGCGGAAAAAATCTGCAATCAGGTGCTTATAAACAAGCGTGCAAGGGAAAACGCCGAGCAGATAAAGCAGAATGTAAAGAAAAACTTAGTGGGCAAAATGGACTTGACCAACCGTGTAGCTAAGTTCGTTGACTGCAGAAGTAAGGATATAAACGAGCGCGAAATTTTCATAGTTGAGGGCGATTCCGCTCTTGGTGCCTGTAAGCAGGCTCGTGACCCCAATTTCCAGGCAATTATGCCTATCCGCGGTAAAATCCTTAACTGCCTTAAGGCTGACTACGATAAAGTATTTAAAAACGATATCATTACCGATTTAATAAAGGTGCTTGGCTGCGGCGTTGAAGTAAAAAGCAAGGCTAACAAGAATCTTTCTACCTTCAGTATGGATAATCTTCGCTGGAGCAAGATTATTATATGTACCGATGCTGACGTGGACGGCTTCCATATCAGGACAATGCTCCTGACTATGATCTACCGTTTAACACCAACCTTAATTAAAGAGGGCAAGGTGTTCATTGCAGAATCCCCCTTATACGAAATTACCACAAAGGATAAAACCTATTTTGCCTATAATGAAGCTGAAAAGGAAAAATTCTTAAAGCAGATAGGAAACGATAAATATACAATCCAACGCTCCAAGGGTCTTGGTGAAAATGAACCGGATATGATGAACCTGACCACTATGAACCCAAGTACACGCCGCCTTATCAAGGTGCTCCCTTCTGACGAAAAGAACGTAGAGTATATGTTTGACCTGCTTCTTGGCGATAATCTTTCAGGCAGAAAGGATTATATTGCTGAAAACGGCAACCTGTATATAGACGACTTAGATGTTTCCTGATTATATTTACTCTCCAAATTTATGAAAATAAGGAATTAATATGGCTCGTAAAAAAGATAAAGATAATGAAACTAAAAAAGCACCGAAAATGAAAGGTGTCATTGACGGTGCAGGCGAAATAGCAAAGCAAAATATTGACGATACCTTAAGGGTCAATTTTATGCCCTATGCCATGAGCGTTATTCTCTCACGTGCAATCCCTGAAATTGACGGCTTAAAGCCTTCTCACCGTAAGCTTTTATATACAATGTACAAGATGAACCTTTTGGGCTCACAGCGTACAAAAAGCGCCAATATAGTAGGTCAGACCATGAAGCTTAACCCTCACGGTGACGCCGCTATTTACGTTACTATGGCTCGTATGACCCGCGGTCACGAGGCACTTTTGCACCCTTACGTGGACAGTAAAGGTAACTTCGGTAAATTCTACTCCCGCGATATGGCTTGTGCAGCCTCCCGTTATACGGAAGCTAAGCTTGACTCTATCTGCCGTGAGCTTTTCAAGGACATTGATAAGGATACAGTGGACTTTGTAGATAACTACGATAACACCATGAAGGAGCCAAAGCTCCTACCCGTTGCCTTCCCTTCAATACTCGTTAACTCCAACACGGGTATTGCCGTTGGTATGGCAAGCTCCATCTGCTCCTTTAATTTAAGCGAAATATGTGAAACAACCATAGAAATAATGCGCAACGAAAACCACGATGTTATAAGTACTTTACCTGCTCCAGATTTCCCCGGCGGCGGACTTATAATATATGAACCGGAAAATATGCGCAAAATATACGAAACAGGCAGAGGTTCAATTAAAGTAAGGTGCAAATATAGCTTCGATAAAAGCGAAAACTGCATTGATATTACCGAGCTTCCTCCCACAACAACCAGTGAGGCTGTAGTTGAAAAGGTTATTGAGCTTGTAAAAAACGGCAGGATTAAGGAAATTACCGACATCCGTGACGAAACAGGTATTGACGGCTTAAAGGTCACCATCGATTTAAAGCGCGGTGTGGATCCCGAAAAATTAATGCAAAAGCTTTACAAAGCTACAACCTTGGAAGATAGCTTCTCCTGCAATTTCAACGTCCTTATAGGCGGCACACCAATGGTTTTAGGTGTTAAAGCTCTGTTGGAAGAATGGATTGCTTTCAGAATTGAATGTATAAGAAGGCGCACATATTTCGATTTAAGCAAGAAAAAGGAAAAGCTTCACCTTTTACTCGGTCTTAAAAGTATTCTTCTTGATATTGATAAGGCTATTAAAATCATCCGTGAAACCGACGAGGAAGCCGAGGTTGTGCCCAACTTAATGATAGGCTTTGGCATTGATAAGGTTCAGGCTGAGTTTATTGCTGAAATCAAGCTCCGTCAGCTTAACCGTGAATATATTTTAAAGCGTACAGAGGAAACCGAAACTCTGGAGAACGAAATAAAAGAGCTTGAAGCCATTCTTGCCAGCCGCACAAAGGTCAAGAATATCATCATAAGGGAATTAAAGGATATTTCCGAAAAATATTCCCAGAAAAGAAAATCAATGCTCATTTATGATATTGAGGAGGAAGTTGAAGAGGAGGAGGCAGCGCCCTCTTATCCTGTGCACCTTTTCTTTACGAAGGAAGGCTACTTCAAGAAAATCACTCCCTTGTCCCTTAGAATGGGCGGCGAGCACAAATTAAAGGAAAATGACGAGATTATCGAAAGCCTTGAAATGAATAATAACACCGAGCTTTTATTCTTTTCCGATAAAGCTCAGGTCTATAAGATGAAAGCCTCCGACTTCCCTGATACAAAGGCAAGCGTAATGGGTGACTACGTCCCTGCAAAATGCCAGATGGACGAAGGGGAGAGCGCCTTCTATATGGCAGCTACAGACGATTATAAGGGCTATATGTTATTCTTCTTTGAAAACGGCAAGGCAGCAAAAGTTGATATGAGCGCTTACGAAACCAAAACCAACCGCAAAAAGCTTATAAGCGCCTACAGCGATAAATCTCCAATTGCAGCAATGCTCTATATTAAAGAGGACTGTGAGGTAGTTGTTACCGCTACGTCCGGCAGAATGTTACTTTTTAACACCGCTTTAATAGCACCCAAGTCCACAAAAAACACTCAGGGTGTTGCAGTATTAAACCTTAAGAAGGGTCAGAAATTATTAAAGGCAAGTATTTATAAGGAGGGTATGTTCAAGAATCCTTCCAGGTATAAGAAAAAAATACCTGCCCTTGGTGCACTTCCAAATGAAGAGGAAGCAGCTGAGCAGCTAAGCCTTTAAAATACAAAAGCCCTCTAAAAAACTGAATAATCAGCTTCTTAAAGGGCGGGCAATCAGGTCAAAAGCTTTACCGGCAATCTCCTGACTGCCCACCTTTTTCTTTAAAGGCAACATCTTTCAGTAAGTAAAGCCCACAAACGATTCTGCCTGCTTGCTTGATAGTATTATATGCTTAAGCTTTTCTTTTATTCACAGGTTTAAAATTATGTTGAAATTTTTTATTGAAATGACTTAAGCTTTTTGCTATACTGAAAACAATAAACAATAAGGTGGTAATAATATGAAGGTATGGGTGCAAAGTCCCTATAAAAACGTTTTCCGTGATGAAGTCCCCGGCATTTGGGACGATACCGAATATAGCCTTGTAATAGCTAAAAACGAGCGTGAATCCTTTCAGATTTTACTTCGCAGCGACCACAACTTCAATATTAACAGCGTAACCTTCAGCGATTTAACAAGCAGCGAGGGTAATAAAATATCCAGTGATAATTTAAGCTACGGTTTTGTTGAATATGAATACTTAAGCAAAAATTCAAAGGAAACAGAGGAAAGCGCCCTTATAAGAAAAGCGCCCGGTTTTTTTCCTGACCCGATTTCCAATAACCGCGGTATATCCGTAAACCAAAAGGAAACTCAGGCTATATGGGTGAGCTTATATGCACCAAAGGATGCAACCCCGGCTTTATATAAAGCCTTTGCTACCGTACATACAAATATGGGGGATTTTAAAGCCAAATTCACTGCAGAAATTTGCAATGTAACTATCCCTGACCCTGAAAACAGTGAATTTACTTTCTTTATTTGGCAGCAATATATTAACGAGCACAGTAATGAAAGTACAAGAATACCCCCGATTTTCCGTGAATACGGCTACAAGCGCTTTACAAAAGAGTGGTGGGAATTAGTTGACGACATAGGCAGAAGAATGTACGAAAGCCGTATAAACGACCTTTTCGTTGACACACAAATACTCCTTCTGGACGGCGGCACCTATATTGACGAAGAGGGTCATTACCACTTTAATTTCAGCAAGTTTGACGAATTCATCGACTTTTTCAGAAATAAATACCCCTTTAAAATACTTGTGGGCAGCCATTTAACCACCTGCAACTACAGAAATTTAACTCACCCCTTGCTGTTAATAAAGCCTGACAAGAATAATGAGCTTCAGGTATTAGCCGAGGAAAAATGGGACAACGAGCTTTCTGTTCATTGGCTTAACGAGTTTTTACCTGCCCTTCAAAGCCACCTTGAAGAAAAAGGTCTTTTAGACATCTGGTACCAGCATATAGGTGACGAGTGCTTTACCGATGAACAGATAAGAAATCACAAGTTCCTGTGTAAAAAAATGGCGGAGCTTGCCCCCAAAATAAAATACGGCGACGCTGTTATGAGCGTTAAGGTCTCCGAGGAGCAGTTAGCTTCAGGAGCAAAATTCCTTGTTCCCTTAGTTGAGCCCTGGGAAAATAACCTCGAGTACTACAAAGCTAAACAGAAAGAGGGCATAGAGGTTTACCCCTACACCTGCTGCGGTCCTATAGGCGACTGGCTTAAATGCTTTATCGACTTACCCCAGTGGTCAATCCGCTCCCTTATCTGGCGAATTTACTCAGCAGGCTTCAGCGGTTACCTTTTATGGTCCTTCTTCTTCTGGAGCCATATCGGACTCAGCGAAAACCAAAACGCACCTGTGGACGAATGCGAGTTCAAGGGTGACGACAGACTCCTGCACCCGGATATAACGGGTAACCGTGTCCGTTCAAGTATAAGGCTTAACGCTATCAGGGACGGCGCCGAGGATTTCGAGCTTCTGAAAATACTTGAAAAGAAAAATCCTGAGCTTTGTAAGGAGCTCTCCGAAAAAATAGTCCGTAAATGCGTTAAGGACTACAGCCGCGATATCAAGCTTATGAAAGAAGTAAGGGACGAGCTTGTAAGGGCAGCGGCGGATAAAGATAGTGAAAGTGAAATAAAAGGCTCAATAGATACAAGATTTATAGCAGGAAAGATAGACTGAGGTGACTTTTGAATTACCGCTAAAGAATTTTATAAAAAAATAACAAAATATATTAATATTTTCCTTGCAATAATCAAAACCTTGTGATATAATCTAATGGTTAATTGAGTACCGTTTTTCAGATAGGAGGTTTGGATTGATGGGTGCTTTAGAAATCGTATTTGCAGTTATTCTTGTTATATTTTCAATAGCTGTTATCGCTGTTGTTCT
>JAGBID010000061.1 GCA_017935165.1 Clostridia bacterium | reverse complement strand
TATATACTCTCCTTATCAAATAAAAATGCCCTTGATAAAATCAAGAGCACCCATTACCTACATAAAGAGATTTTAAGCAACGGACAAAACGGCTTTTGATTTTATCAACCTACAAATAGTCATTTTGCCCACCTCACTTTCTTTCGTCCATTATAACAGCCAATCGCTCCTTTGTCAATAGAAAAGGAGATTCTGCTTCATCCGTTTCAAATCCCGCTCCCCGCCCATATCTGCAAAAGCAGCTACAATGGAGGTAGCGGAATTTTTATACCTGTGCTGTCGGGTATTTGCTCCGCTTCCAAAAAGCCGATTTTTTCGTATTTATATTAATTGAGCAGCTGTTGCCTGCAGTACTGTAGGGACTATCTATGAATTGTCCGCAGGTAATTAATTTCAGCTCCTGTAAGTTGCAATTGATATTATTGTATGGTATAATTGATCGACGAAAGTTGAGGTTATATTATGATAAAGGTTTTATTTGTCTGCCACGGCAATATCTGCCGCAGCCCTATGGCGGAGTTTATATTTAAGGATATGGTTAGAAAAATGGGAATCGAAAAGGATTTCCATATAGAGTCAAAGGCAACAAGCTACGAGGAGATCGGCAACGGCGTTTACCCGCCCGTGAAAAGAATACTCAAGAATATGGGCATTGATACAAAGGGCAAAGAGGCCTGCCGCACAGAAAAAGCCGACTACCAAAAGTTTGACTTTATAATAGGTATGGACGGTATGAACATACGAAATATGCTTAGAATTTACGGTGCCGACCCCGAGGGTAAAATTTGTAAGCTTTTAAAATTTGCAGGCAGCGATGCCGACGTAAGCGACCCTTGGTACACGGGCGAATTCAATAAAACCAAGGATGACGTAATTAATGGTCTTAATGGCTTTATAAAATATTTAAAAGAAAAGGATATGATAAAATGACGGAAATTAAAATCAATCTTCAGGAAAAGCACAGCATATCCCCTTACCTTTATATGCAGTTTATGGAACCCTTGGGCACGGCGGATTCCTCCGTTGACTGCGCCTGGGATTTTGTTAAAAACGACTGGAAGCCTGCCCTTATCAACAAAGTAAAGGAGCTTCAGCCTAAAATGGTACGTTTTGGCGGCTGTTTCGCTTCATATTACCGCTGGAAAGAGGCTGTAGGTCCTTTCAAAAGCCGCACACCTATGATAAATTACTGTTGGGACGGCATTTACAATAATCAGGTAGGCACCAAGGAGCTTGTTAACTTCTGCCGAAGAACAGATAGTGAGCCCCTGATAGTTGTAAATATGGAGTCCGACGGCAGAATGCACTGGGCATACCCCGAAAACGGCGAGGATAGATTCGGTACCGCAAAGGAAGCCGCCGAGTGGATAGACTACTGTAATAATCCCGAGAACAAACTCAGAATCGCTCACGGTGATGTTGAGCCCTTCGGTGTAAAATACTGGCAGATAGGCAACGAAACCTCCTACGATAAGCGCGGCTATACTTCTGACAAGGGCGTGGAAGTCACAAAGAAATTCGCCGAAGAAATGCTTAAAGCGGATAATTCCGTTAAGCTTATTGCTTGGGGCGATGAAGGCAGCGGTGACGACACCTGGTGCAGAAAAATGAGCAAGGTCGATAACGTGGATTACCTTGCTTTCCACCATCATTTCGATTCAGGTCTGAAAAATTCTCCCTTAAGAGGAACTGACTACAGAATCGACCCCGAAAACACCTGGATTCACCTGATGAATTCCTATAAATCCCTTGAAAAGCATATCGAGAAAATGCGTGCAGACAGGGGAAACAAGCGCCTTGTTATGACAGAAGGTCACTACGCTTTACCCGGCAGAAACCGCTGTGAGGTGCTTTCCACCTGGGGCGCAGGCGTTTCCTACGCAAGATGTTTAAACGTAATTATGCGCAACAGCGATATTATAGATATTGCCACAATGGCGGACTTCTTCGGTAACGTATGGCAGGTAAATGCAATTTTAATGACACAGAGGTGTGAAAGAGCCTACTTCCAGCCTGTTGCTACAGTAATGAGTCTTTTCAGTCACCATCAGGGTGAGAAATATCTTGATATTAATTATGGCGACAATATCGACTGCACCGCATCAAAAACAGATAACAAGGTATTTTTACATATTGCTAACACAAGCTTTACCGAGAACGAGGAAGTTAAGCTTGATTTAGGCGGCAGAGAGATTGAGAGCATCAAGCTTTACGGCGTAAGCGAGAATATATTAACCGAGATAACTCCCGTTAATATGGACGTTTTTGACGTTAAGGAATTCCCTACTGAGAAAAACAGCTTTGTACTTCCCAAAGCAGCAGTAGCAGCTGCGGAAATCACCTTAAAGTCTTGATGTTGACAAGAATAAATTAAATGGTATAATTAAATTAAATAAAGATTCGAAAGGAACAAACGTTATGGTTAAAAAAGTACCTGCTCCTACAAATAACGTGCCTGCTGCTATGAGAGAATATATGGACAAAATTCTCGCTAAAACAGACAGCGCAGATATGAAAAAGCTTTTCAATAACACCTTCGTAAATACTTGGACAACAACAATCCAGATTAGTGAGAACGACGCCTTTGTTATTACAGGCGATATTCCTGCTATGTGGCTTCGTGACTCCAGTGCTCAGGTTAAGAATTACCTTCCCATTATGCCTGAAAGTGATGAGATCAAGTCTGTTATCAGCAAGGTTGTTTCCCGCCAGATGCACTCCATTTTAATGGACCCCTATGCTAATGCTTTCAACTTTGAGGGTAACGGCCACGGTCATACTGATGATATTACAGATATGGACCCCTGGGTATGGGAGAGAAAGTACGAAATCGACTCTCTCTGCTATGCTATTCGCCTTGCATACCAGTACTACACAGTTACCAAGGATATGACAATGTTCACCGATGAATTTAAGGCAGCTATGAAGCTTATCTTAAAGACATGGAAAACAGAGCAGAACCACGAAAATTCTCCCTACCGCTTTACACGTTACGGCTGTCCTTACTGCGATACACTCCATAACGACGGCAAGGGTAACCCCGTTGCTTACACAGGTATGACATGGTCAGGCTTCCGCCCCAGCGACGACGCCTGCACATACGGATACTTAGTACCTTCCAATATGTTCGCCGTTGTTGTATTAAAGGAAATGGCTGAAATGGTTAAGGTAGGCTTCGGTGACGAGGAGCTTGCAAAGGAAGCTTTAGCTCTCAGCGCTGAAATCGACGAGGGCATTAAGAAGTATGCAATTATCGAAACAGAGGAATTCGGCAAGGTTTATGCTTATGAAGTAGACGGACGCGGCAACGTTCTCTTTATGGACGACGCTAACGTTCCTTCCCTTATTTCCGCACCTTACCTCGGCTACTGCGACGTTGACGACGAGATTTACCAGAACACAAGAAAGATGCTTCTTTCCAAGGCTAACCCCTTCTACTTCGAGGGTACTGCTGCCAAGGGTATAGGCAGTCCCCATACTCCCGAAAACTACATCTGGCACATCGCTCTTGCTATGCAGGGTCTTACAACCAACGATTTAGCTGAGAAGAAGATGCTTCTTGACTTTATTATGACCTCCCACGCAGACGAGTGGTACTTACACGAGGGCTTCAACGTAGATAATCCCTACGAGTACACAAGAGTCTGGTTTGCCTGGTCAAATACAATCTGCAGTGAGTTCTTCATTGACTGCATCGAAAAAGGCGTAATCTAATCAAACAAATAGTAAAAGAAGGCTGTTTTGCGAGACTTCTCATAAGGAAGTCTCGCAGTTTTATTGCTACGCAGTGATATTCGGCTAACGCCCAGTGTTATTGCCTGCGGCGGTTAATGGTCTGCGACGCAATCTCCCGCTCTGTTCTCGCCTCCCCTGTGTAAGGGGAGGTGGGTTTTACGAAGTAAAACTCGGAGGGGTTGATAAAGAGGTTAGCTTACTCTGGTCTGCTTCTCCTCATCCGTCACTCACTACGTTCGTGCAACCTTCGTAGCAACGAAGCCCGTCGTAATCACGAAGTGATTTCTCGCATGGGGAAGGGGACAGATGTCTGCGACGCAATCTCCCGCTCTGTTCTCGCCTCCTCACAGCGCGCAACTCGGCTCCCCTGTGTAAGGGGTGGATTTCAAAGCAGCAAAAGGCTTTGAAAGACGGAGGGGTTCGATTTTAAAAAGTACAGTTCATACTACAGGTTTAAAGCTTTCACTTTTGTATGTAATTGTTTCCAAAGCAAGCTTCATTCCTAAAGTAAAACCCTGTTTAAAAGCTTCTCTGTCAGTTAGTGAGGTAATCTCGCTTTCAGTTTCTTCTATTCTTTTCAATATGCTTTGTTCCTTATCGTTTAACAACTTATATAGTACAGCATAATTTTCATTTAGCGTATTTAACAGCTTTCCGTATTCACCGTTTTCTGTAATTTGTTTTTCATTAGGTTTTATATTACCGTCGTAAAGCTCATCAAGTATATTCATTTTCTTCTCTCCTAATATGATAAAAAAATTGTAGACGAATATCGGGCAAAAGTCAAAGTCGATAATCGTCTATGTTATAATAATCTTGGTAAATGAGGTATTATTAAGGGGAAACGTAATGAAAATAAATGAACGACTAAAAGTGTTAAGGGAAGAATGTAAACCGTTTTTAAGTCAGGCAGAACTTGGTGACAGAATGTATAGAAGTCAAAGAGCTATTTCACGCCTTGAAACAGGTGAGGCACATCTGCAGGACGTGGACATTATCGCTTACTGTAAGTTCTTTAAGGTTTCTGCAGACTACATATTAGGACTTACCGATAAAAAAGGAAATGAGATAAAAAATTAAGGGCAGTGTTGGCGTGATACTCTTAACGAAGTATCACGCCAGTTCTATTCGCCTGCGGCGAGTTCTATTGCTACGCAGTGTTATTCGGCTTAC
>JAGBID010000060.1 GCA_017935165.1 Clostridia bacterium | reverse complement strand
CTTAATCGCTGACTTTCCTTCAGCATCATCTCGGGGAAGGGATATATATTATGTAAACCCAATCTTTCCCAATCCCTTTCAAGCTTATCACTCTGGCTTTTTATCCATTTATAATCCTCCAGGTTTTCACTGTAGCCATATTGTTCAAAGTGTTTGCTCTCCTCAATTACATTAAAAAGTCCGCTCATACCGGTCTCCGAAAAGAATGCAGGTAAATATCCTTTAGCATAATTTCTTACATAGTTTTCAAAGCTTTTGTCAAGAGGGTATCGAGGATATATGTGAAGGTCTCCACCGCCGTCAAGTCCTATATTGTCGCGTGCTTCTTCTTTGGTCAAATCACCGCTTAAGTCTCCTCCCATTTTGGCATCCCAGGTATGTGAATATGGGTTGGAAGCTGAAGCTATATTCAGGTATTTATCCCATCTGCCTGAATTCAGCATAACAAGGCGTGTTTCGTCCATTTCCCTGAGCTTCGGCAAAAACTCCACAGCACGGGGAGTAACAGCTCTTTCAGGATTCATCTCGTTTAAAAGTCCCCATATTGTTACCGAAGGGTGATTTCTGTCACGCTTGATCATTTCCATTGTGCATAAATCAAACCTCTTTAGCATAAGGTCAATATCACCTAAAGCTTTCTCCCCCTCCTTTAAAAGGTGAAGCTTCTCACCTAAATTCCACGCGGCGTAATTTTCCTCATATACCATCAGTCCGATTTCGTCACAAACCTTAAGCTGCTCCTCCCTGAGCATACCCGCTATGGACCTTACCATATTAAAGCCGTAGCTTTTTGCCATTATCATATCCTTCCTTATCTGCTCCTTAATGGCCGGGTAGCCCTGACCCACAGGAAAGGCGTTGCCTGTATGGGAGGATTTAAGGAATATTTTTCTGCCGTTTAAATAAAAATATCCATCCTTTACCAAAAACTCACGGAAACCGAAGCTCTCCAAAATTCTGTGTCTGCCGTATTCACTGATTATGTTTACTTCCACATTATATAAATAGGGGTCATCTATGTCCCAAAGCTTGATTTCAGGCAAAGCTATATCAATTTCACTTTCAAAGCTCTCGCTCTCGGCTCTGAAGCTCACTTTCTTAGCCACCACACGATTCTTTGCTCCAAGTCTCTCATATACGTTTAAAGATACAGTGAAAGGAATATCTCTTAAGCTTGTATTCTTAATATCGAGCTTAGCTTTTAAAGTTTTTGTACTTATGTCACCAACCAGATAAACATCATCTATATAAACAGCAGGCAGAGAGATAAGCTCCACTTCACCCCATAACCCGCCATAATTCAAACATGAGCCTGCTACAGGCTTTGTTACCTTATTCCTTGAAGGCACATTACAGATATTGATACCATCAATATCAATTTCAGTAGGATTAACAATTCTTACAGATAATAAATTTTCCGCATTAAGCCTGATATTATCTGTAACGTCAAAGGAAAACGGAGTCTCCCCGCCTTCGTGACAACCTAAATATTCACCGTTTAAATAAACCTGAGCTTTATAATCAGCTGCATGGAAATATAAAATAAGTCTGCCCTTCTCCAATAAAAACATTTCGGGAGTGAATTTACAAAAATAAAAAACTACACCGTGGCAATCAGGTAAAGTTTCCTGAATTATTGAAGGCACTTTTGTTTTGACAGCGTCGCAAGGTATATATCTGTTCCAAGCTTTTTCTATACCATTATTATCCTTATCAAATGCTATGTACCAATTTTCACCAAGAGTCAGCTTATTTATATTTC
This sequence comes from Clostridia bacterium, assembly GCA_017935165.1. GTDB lineage: Bacteria > Bacillota > Clostridia > Oscillospirales > Acutalibacteraceae > SIG603. Next base: position 4,530 of record JAGBID010000060.1, on the reverse strand, counting down.
CGTTCATAAATATAATCCTTTCAAATATAATCTTTTTATTCTATTATACACAGATCATTCTTTCATTAATATGAGTTTTTCGTCAAAAAATATGATATTTGTATCAATTTATTATATATTTGAAATCCTAATCGGATTGTTATATAATAAAAGAAAAACGTTCGGGTGATATAAATGAAAATATTGGGAAGCGATTACGACGGCACCTTAAGGTATGGCGGCATTGATGATAAAAAGCGCGAGGCTATTTCCCTTTGGCGCAAAAAAGGCAATAAATTCGGTATTGTAAGCGGCAGAGGTCACCACTTTTTAAGTGAAGAACCGAAAAAATGCGAAATAGAGTGCGACTTTTTAGTAGCTTACAACGGCGGAATGGTTTTAACTCCCGAAAACGAGATACTCTTTTCCGTAAAATGCTTTGACGTTGAGCCAATTTCCTTTGTGGAAAAGCTCTTTTACTACGGCTGTGATTTCGTACATATGAATAATGATGATTATTTCAAAATAAGAAAATATGAAAAGGACTTAGAAAAAGGTGACTGCCTCTTAAAGGACGCTCCGCCTATCCCCTTTTTCTATCAGGTAAGCGTACAGCTTAAGGATAATGAGGATGCTAAGAGGGTTGTTAAGCTGATTGAAAAGGATTTCGGTGACAAGCTCACACCGCTTCAGAACGGTATATGCATCGATATAGTACCCAAGGGCGTTAACAAAGCCTTCGGTCTTATGAAGGTAGCTGAAATTTACGGCGCTGCTCACGACGATATTATTTCCGTAGGCGATGACGTAAACGATTACGCAATGATTAAAGAATACCGCAGCTACGCTATGGCAAACGGCGTGGATTTAATTAAAAGCACCGCCACCTTTATTACGGAAAGCGTAACTGATTTGATTTACAAGGAATTGGAATGAAAGAAAGGAACGGATAATATGAGAACTGTTTACAAGCACACGGTAGTTGTGGGCATTGACGGAATGGGTACCTTTAACCGCTTCTGCAATACCCCCAATATGGACAGAATATTTGAAAACCACGCCAAAACCTACAAGGCGCTTTCTATGGACCCCACCATAAGTGCGGAAAACTGGGCGGCTATGCTCCTTGGTGCCAATCCCGTTGTTCACAGATATACTAATTCCAGCATTGGAAGAGTTCGCAATACTAACGAAAAGCTGCCTTCCATATTCAAAAGAATCAAGGATGCTATGCCCGAGGCTTACTTAGCCTCCTACCCTGCCTGGGGTGCCATCAACTTTGGCCCGATTGAGGAACACCTGGATATCGAGCGATTTAAGGGCAGGTTCCTTCCCGATATTCCCCTTTGCGATGAAATTTTAAAGTGCATTGAAAAAAAGCCTAATTTCCTTTTCGTACAGTTTGAGGAGGTTGACAGCGCAGGTCACCACTCTGTTTACGGTAAGGAGGAGTATTTAGCGAAAATTGAGCAGAGTGACATGCTCTTAGGCAAAATTTACGATGCTTACGAAAAGGCAGGAATTATTGAAGATACGTTATTTATAGCCATCACCGACCACGGCGGCATCAGAAACGGCCACGGCGGCTTTACTGACGAGGAAAAGTACGTCTTTATGGCTGCTGCAGGCAAGTTTGTACCAAAGGGTGAGATTGGCTACGCAAGAACCAAGGATATCGCTGCCATCGTTCTCTACAGCTTAGGTCTTGATGTTCCCGAGTATGACGAAAACGGTTTCTCCGCTCAGGTTCCCGACGGAATATTCCCTGAAGTAAAGGGTACTTACAAGGTACCCGTGCAGAAGGAAATAGTTATTGAGACAAAGGAAAGCCCTGATTATAAGGGAGAAAATGGCTTATGTGCCTTTATACCCGATAAAAATATCAAGGCAGCCTTCTATTTTGATAATAATACCCTTGATGCCACAGGTAAAAACAAAACAATCGAACATAACGTAGTAAAATACTATAGCCAAGGTATTTATTCATCCCGCGGCGAGCTGGGAAGAACCGGCTATATTACCCTGCCCTATTTGAAATTCGGTGAAAACAGCTTCACACTTTCCGCCTGGCTTCGTAACGACAGCTCCATCGACGAGCCTCCTGCAATATGCGGCACCAAGGATTGGTACTGGCGCAACCGAAACGAAAAAGGATTTATGTTCTCCATGCGCGCAAGGTCAAGTATGTTTGTTATAGGTAACGGAAACAGCCACCTGGAAATTATCACAGCCTTCCCCGAGGATGTTGCTGACGGCTGGATTCACCTTGCTGTTTCAGTTGACAGAGAAAAAAACCAGCTTAAGTTCTACCACAATTTCAAGCTCGCCAATACAGTTCCTTTAAGTGAGGAATACAGAATTGATATGGATACCGAGTACCCCTTCACAGTCGGCAACGACGGTCCTGGCACCTACAACAACGAAAAGTACGACCTTATTTTCAATATGGACGATTTATTCATCTTCAATAAAGCCTTCGGAACCGAGGATATGGAGGCATTAAGAAGGTACTATAATTTCAAAAGTGAAATAGAATAGTTTTATTCACCCTTCACTAAACTCCGCACACGTCTAAAAAATTTCAATTTTTCTAATATTTTTATTGAAATTATTGCCTAATTGTTGTATAATATTAAGTCGTGATGAAGGTTTTTAATTTATTATCACAAATTCCGTTCTGATTTACCGCTAAAAAAGCGGTGTATCAATCCGAAAATGAAAGGATCGATCAATCGATGAAAAACAAAGAACGCAGAGTTGGTACTGTATCAAGGGGTATTCGCTGCCCTATTATCCGTGAAAACGATGATTTAGCTGCTATCGTAACACAGAGTGTTATTGAAGCAAGTGAATATGAAGAATTCGAGCTTCACGACCGTGACGTTATTGCTATGACAGAATCAATCGTAGCAAGAGCTCAGGGCAATTACGCTACCGTGCAGGATATTGCTGAGGACGTAAAGAACAAGCTCGGCGGCAACACAATCGGTGTTATTTTCCCCATTCTTTCCAGAAACCGTTTTGCAATCTGCCTTAAAGGTATTGCAATGGGTGCCAAAAAAATCGTTCTTATGCTCAGTTACCCCTCTGATGAAGTTGGTAACGAATTAGTTTCTCTTGATAAAATAGACGAAGCAGGCATTAACCCCTACAGTGATATTCTCGATGAGAAAAAGTACAGAGAGCTCTTCGGTGAAAACAAGCACGAGTTCACAGGTGTTGACTACGTTGCATATTACAAGGAGCTTATTGAGGAATGCGGTGCTGAGGCTGAAATAATATTTGCTAATCAGGCAAAGGCTATCTTAAACTATGCTGATCACATCATCAACTGCGACATCCACACAAGAGCAAGAACAAAGCGTATCCTTCTTGCAAACGGTGCTAAGGTTGTTTGCGGTCTTGATGAAATCTTAAACGCTCCTGTTAACGGCTCCGGCTGCAACGAGAGATACGGTCTTTTAGGCTCCAATAAATCCACAGAGGATAAGATCAAGCTCTTCCCCCGTGAGTGCAGAGATTTAGTTTTAGACATTCAGGAAAGAATACTTAAGGCTACAGGCAAGCACGTTGAAGTTATGGTTTACGGCGACGGCGCATTCAAGGATCCCAAGGGTAAAATCTGGGAGCTTGCTGACCCCGTTGTTTCCCCTGCATTTACTGACGGCCTTATCGGTACACCCAATGAATTAAAGCTTAAGTATTTAGCTGATAACGACTTTAAGGATCTTTCAGGCGAAGAACTTAAGAAGGCTATTTCCGAGAGCATCAAGCACAAGGATGGCAACTTAGTTGGTAACATGGCTTCCCAGGGTACAACACCCCGTCAGATTACTGACCTTATCGGTTCACTTTGCGACCTTACTTCAGGTTCAGGTGATAAGGGTACACCCGTTGTTTTAGTTCAGGGTTATTTCGATAACTACACAAACTGATAATTCATCACAAAGCTTAAGGGACGTTTCACGCGTCCCTTATTTTTTATGCCGTTTATTTATAACACAAATTACCTTGCAGTAATAAATCTGCCGTAGGGACAACACAATTCACCCACTATTCTGCCTTCCCCTCAAGGGGAAGCCTGTTTTGCCGTGCGCAGTGGTGGGTCCCCTTCCCCATGCGAGAAATCACTTCGTGATTACGTGCACCTTCGTTGCTACGAAGGTGGCACGAACGTAGTGAGTGACGGATGAGGAGATACAGATTAGAACTAGTTACCCTCTTTCACAACTAAAGCTCGCTGTAATCAAACACCTTCAGTGTTTCGTGACAGCAAATTTCTTCGAAATTGTAAATTCTGTCCCTACGTATATACATTTATTGCGTCGCAGACATCTGTCCCCTTCCCCATTCGAGAAATCACTTCGTGATTACGACGGGCTTCGTTGCTACGAAGGTGGCGTACGCATACGCAAAGCGTTTTTCTGCGAGTGGGAATCCACGTGTCCCCTTCCCCATGCGAGAAATCACTTCGTGATTACGTGCAACTTCGTTGCTACGAAGGTGGCACGAACGTAGTGAGTGACGGATGAGGAGATACAGATTAGAACT
>JAGBID010000059.1 GCA_017935165.1 Clostridia bacterium | reverse complement strand
GAATATCACTTATCTTTCTTGTTTGTTGTTAAAAGGATTTGGATATCACCCAAAAAGAAGCATTTGTACTTACAAGTGCGATGCTGGTTCTTTCCGATAATCATCCTTATGAGAAGTAGCCTTTATGAACTGCTTTTTTATTTACAATAAAACTTACAAATGTTATAATTTAAAAAAGGAGGCTGGAAATTGTGTTGAAACTTTATAAAAAAAGCGAGATAGCTTTTGCTTTAGTTTGGATTGCTCTGTACGTAGTTATAATGAATATAGCCCTGCAGTTTTGCGGCGGCTTTGATAATCTTTCGGAAAAATCCGTACATCAGGTGCTTATTCCCGTAATATGTATTGTTATTCTTGCTGTAGCTGCAAGCTTTTGGATTGTAAAAAATAAGCTTAGGGAGAAATACGGCCTTTGCGCCTTTAAGGGCAACAAAAAAACCTTCCTTTATTTTATCCCATTAATTATAATGTCCTGCACGAATTTAAAAAACGGCTTTACCCTTTCTGCGCCCTGGGCTGTTTCCCTTTTGATGGCAGTTAACCTTGCTGTGGGAGGTTACGTGGAGGAGATTATATTCCGCGGCTTTTTATTTAAGGCAATGGCAAAGGATAACCTTAAAAGCGCCGTGATAGTTTCCGCCGTCACATTCGGTGTCGGGCACATTGTAAACCTTGCAAATACTGCCGACGTTTTCGGCGTACTGCTTCAGGTTTGCTACGCCGTGGTTATCGGTTTCCTTTACACAGTAATCGCCTTAAAAGGAAAAAGCCTTATCCCCTGCATATTAAGCCACGTATTTGTTAACGGCAGCAGTGTGTTTGCCGCTGAAAACGGACCCTTTAATAATTTAGCAGCCGCGGTGTTCGGACAAACCACCCAAGGCCTTACCGAATTGGTAAGCGCCGTGCTTATTATTCTTATCTCAGGCAGCTACGCTGTATGGCTATGGAAAAAAGCTTGACTTCTCAGTCAGGCTTCTTTTTTATAAAAAAAGAGTCCGCAACAAGCACGAACTCCTTTAAGTAGCTTAATATTAAAATTTTTATTCAAACCTGAAAATCATCATCTGACCGGGGGTAAGCCAATCACCTACAAAGGTACCCTCCTTATTTGTGTGGAAAGTATGTAAGAAGGGGTTATTTTCCTGAGTAAATTCTCTTTCAAGCTTGCCGTTTTCTTCCACGTAGATGATTTTCTTTACCTTTTCGTTTAAAACAAGAGCGAAGCTTCCTGCCTCTGTTTTGGAGTTATTCATAAGAACAACGTATTCCTTACCTTCTTCATCCTCAAAGAAGGATATTACGGCAGGTAATCTGTGAACAGAATCTACCTGACGGATAAACTTGTGAGTATCACCGGGGAAAATTTCGTATCCGCCATAAGCTCTTACAACGTGGTAGGTTTTCTTATGCCTTAATCTGAAGAACAGGTCGCTGTTCATATTATGGAAACGCCTTGCCATATAGGAAAGGTTTCGGAAAGTCTCAGTTTCCTCGCCAAACTCGTTAACAGGACATTTTGTGTAGCAATTTCTTGAATGGCTCATATAGAAAAAGAACCAAAGGATTCCTCTGTAGCCTGAGGCTACTGCTGTGTTTATCTGCCAAAGGAAATCCTCCTCACCGCGAACAACGTAATTAAAATGGTTGTTGGAAAGCAGAGTTATCCAGGGCTCGGCGCCGTGTTTCTTTGCAAGCTCGTTAAAGAGATTCAAATTATAGAAGTAATTATCCACACCGTCAGGGTCGGGTCCCATCTGACTGTAACAGTCATAGCAAAGCACCTTGGTACCTGAACGCTGCATAAAGTCGTCACCCCACTCCTGGAATGTCTTTCCGGAGTAAAGGCGCCTTTCGCATAATCTGTAGTAAGGGTGTAAATTTGCAAACGGTGTTAATTCGGGAGCCATTTCCTTTTGAATCTGTATGGCTCTTATTGTAGCATCGCTGGCTTCCTGACCTATAGGCTCGTCACCAACGTAAAAACCGTAGGTTGCAGGGTGCTTACCAAAATCCTCATAAGCCTTTTTAAATAATTCACAGTAAGCTTCTTCGCCGATCTGAAGCAGTTTACGGTAAGTTAAATCGCTTATCATTACGATTATTTTTATACCTTGACGGGCAGCTTCATCTAAAAGGGGCAGAAGCTCCTCTTTTTTGTTTGTATCGTAGCTAAAGAAAGGGCTTTGCGTTAAGGTCATACCGCATCTTACCCAACGCTCAACTTCCGAGGCGGGCAATTGACCTGCGCCGGGATAATTCCAAAATCCCATAGGGAATCTGCTCTTCATACTTACACCTCCATAAACAATGAATTTATTCCTGTAAGGCTTGCTTTAAATTTATTAAGGCCATTATATCACGGTAAAACGGAAATAACAACATAAAGGCTTTATTTTTCCAAAAGCTATATCGTTTACTTTTTATTTATTTCGTGGTAATATAAATAAATGGAGGAATGTTTTATGTATAACTGTTATCTTTTCGATTTTGACGGCACCTTAGTGGATTCAATGCCCACTTACCTTTCTGCAATGTTGCGTATTCTTGATGAAAATAACGTAAACTACCCTAAGGATATTGCAAAAACTATTACTCCTTTGGGTCTTAAGGGCACGGCTGAGTACTATATAAACACTATGGGACTTAAAATGCCGAAGGAAAAGCTAACTTCTCTTATGAAGGAATATATGCTGGATGGTTATTTTCACACTATTCCTGCCAAGCCAAACGTGATAAAGGTGCTTAAAGAGCTTAAGAGCCGTGGCGCAAGTTTAAACGTCCTTACCGCCAGCCCTCACCTGACCTTAGACGTCTGTCTGAAGCGACTTGGTATGTGGGAGCTTTTTGACAAGGTATGGTCCTGCGACGATTTTAATACCACCAAAGCCGACCCCAACATCTACCTGATGGCGGCTGAAAAAATGAACACTCCTGCAGAAAATGTTCTGTTCTTAGACGATAACCTGAACGCTGACCTGACTGCAAAATCCGCAGGCATGCTTGTTTGCGGTGTTTACGACGAATCCTCCAAGGATTACGTGGAGCAAATGAAAGCTGCCACCGATTTTTACATTTACGATTTCAGTGAGCTGCTCTGTTTATAAGTAAAAAAACACCTTTACGATATTATAAAAGGAAGTAATATTATGAATTTATTTAATTTTGATAAAGGAAAATCCGACTTTAAGAAAATACTTGAAGAACAGGCAAAGCGCGAGGCTGCATACATAAAAATGTCTGCAGCAGAATTAGCTGAGCTTTCCGATGACGAATTATTTAACGCAGCATGGGTCCGTACCGACAAAATTGCTTCTTTAAAAGAGAATATGATTGAAGGCTTTAACTCTCTTAGTGAAGCGCAGCGCATATTTTATGCAGTTTACCTTCTTGAAATGGAAGTAAACAACGGCGGACTTTGTCAGTTTTTCGTAAACTCAAGTCGTATGGTTGCACCTATTGTCAGCGAATGTATGGGTATTATTGGTGCATCGGAACACAAAAATTTATTTAATACCTTTATAAATAAATATCAGATTGACCTTTGTGACCTTGCTTCTTTCAATTGTGAAACTGCTGAAGCTTATGCTTCACAGTATGAGCGTTACCCCTTTGAGGAATATGACAATGCATTTTATACGCTTGAGCCTTTACAGGGTTATTTAACTTCTTTTGTAAAAAATCATACAGATAAATTCTAAAAAAGCGACGGAAATCCGCCGCTTTTCCTTTTATTATAAGTTCACTATCAAAAATTTCACACACAGACTGCCATACAATAAACCTTACATAGCAAAATATTTCACACCAAGCTATGTTCAATATCCTCTGCTTGTGTCAAGTCAGGACGCAGTAATCCAGCAGTACAAGAGCCAAAACTGAAATTCTCCATCACTTCATTCTAAATCGATTCTTTTTATTAAACATCCCCAAGGACGTCGTAACGCATCTAAGCCCTCTAATTTCTCACTGCATTCCTTTATATATTTTCGTTCTTCTTTTGTCTTTCTATAAACTCTGAACGCCAGGCAGTACTTTTCCTCGTCAGGATAACAGAATATATTTCCGCCTACAAGGTCAAGTCTTGAATCATGCAATTCAAACAAAGCATTTTCTTCAATCTTATTTCCCCACCACGCCGCATTGAATAAGTTTAATCTTGTATAAGCATTATTTATTGATTTTACCAAAACTCCCGGTCCTTCTACCTTATAACCGTCAACAATAACTTTAGAATTATCATTTATCAGCTCCACATCTGCTCTTTCAATATTCAAGTTTTTAGCATACACATTTTGACCATGCACCTCAACAGGAACGGTACGGCAAAAAACAGGAACATATCCGTCGCGATGCAGTCCCGCATCCTGTGAATAATGAGGTGTAAGAGTAAAACAGTTATCAAAATACACATCGCTTCCGCTGACCGTATTGAAATAAAGCGGGCAAGACATCATATCTATGAAAACTACGGTTCTTTTTGCAGAATGTTTAAACAGTCTGAAAAAACCGGAGCAGAATTGCAGCTCTGCGGAGAAATTCTCGGCGAAAAAGGGTTCTTCACTTTCCTCGCATATATCAAACATACTCTCCATCTCACCTATAACAAGAGATAAACCCGCTATTATGGAGGCATTTTGAAAATCAATTGTTTGTACAGTTGCAGGAACTTTTATAGTTCTTTCGATTTTATAGCTACCAGAGCCAAAAACGATAACCTCCTTACCGCTTTCCATTGCGTGTTGAATCGCCACTGAACAATCCGTCGTTCCATCTGCAACCGCGCCAAAATCATCAACCAGAACCCAACTTTCAAAATCCTTAAATTTAGGATTGTGGGGCGGAAGCTTGTTTCTGGCAGAGTGGTTACCATCCTCAACAAAAACGAAATTGCCGTCTTTATCCCCTATCCATTTTGGTGTGAAGCTGTCACAAAAATATCGTCCGTTCTCACCTTTGAGGAAGCAAAACAACGGGATTTCTCCATAGCTCACATTTCTTAGTGTTATATTTCCGTTTTTGGTCAAAATTCCGGCAATCTTATTATTTGATAGCTCTAAATTATCCATAACCAAAGGTGAAGTATGACCCGTACGGATTCCGTAATCAAAGCCTGCAATTGTTATATTACGAACACAGGCTTCACTTCCATAATCAAAATCTAATCCGCAGAAACCATTATCACCTTTAATGGTCACATTTTCAATTCTTCCGCAATTTGAAGCGGCATAAAGCATACCTATCGCGCCCTCATTTCCTTTGCCGCAATCAATAGTTATATCTTGCAGCATATTCATCTGAGCGCAGTTGGTGGATTCTCTGTCTTCTTTGCTTGCCTTATTAAAAGAAAGCACCGGTTTTTTATTACCTTTTTCAAAGCCATTTGAATTGTCTGCAAGTTTTATAATGGTATTTTGGGTTGATTCGCCGAATATTTGTATAAACCTACATAACTCACAGACATAATCTGCAGTTTGTCTTGTAAACAGATTATCAAAGGTATATGATACCGTATCACTTACAAGATATGTACCGTTTGGAAGAAATAATTGTTTTACAGGAGGCTTTACTTTTGGTGATGTAATATAAATTTCGCCGTCAATATACTTACCGGCTTCCTCGCCTACATAAACATTACCACCATATTTTTTATGAAGCTCCAAAAGCTCTTTTTTAACTTTTTCTATACCTTCTATATAATCTCTCAGGCTATCATCAATAGCTGCTTTAAGCGCCGCTGTACAGTCGGTTTTACCTGTATTGTCTGCAAAATACGGAGCTTTTGTAACATCAATGATATTTTTACAAAAATCGGGGTATCTCATAACATCGTTCCTTTCATATTATTTAAGGAGATTTTAGTAGATTCACCATCGAATTTCAATGAAGTATTATTGCACGTTTTTGTAATATTATTGCATTTTTGTTTTTGATTTAGTATAATTATGTTTGTCTTAATAAGCTGTTTTGGGAAGTGATGGTGTGATGGAATTTAATAAAGGATACTACAATTATAACGCAAATTACAAAAGCGACCTTTCACTTATTCACTGCGGTATAAAACAAAACGAGCCTGATGAACTCTGCGGACCGTCAGCAAGAAATATGTACTTACTTCATTATGTTATTGACGGTAAAGGCATGTATTTTATAAAAGATAAGGTTTACCATTTGACAAAAGGAGACGTTTTCGCAATATATCCGAATGATGTTGTATCTTATAAATCAGACAGTAACGAACCCTGGTATTTTTGTTGGATAGGATTTGTAGGTACACAGGCGGATGAGTATTATAAACAAATCGGCTTTGAGGAAAGCAATCCGGTAAAACATATTAGTAACAGCCTTTTTGTTAAAGGTATTATGAATTGTCTTGATTATATTAGTGAAAATAAAGAAGAAAATTTATCTTCACTTAGATTGAAAGCGTTTATTCTTGAAATACTTGCTTCATTTGAAACTCCCACGATAAAAAAATCAAGAAATTATATTGAAAAAGCCATTTTATATATAGAAATCAACTATAATACAAAAATTAATCTTTCTGAAATGGCAAGTTATCTAGGTTTAGAATACAGTTATTTTTTTAAAATTTTCAAAAAAGCCTTAGGTGTTTCTCCCAGTGAATATCTTATAAACTTAAGGATTGAAAAAGCAAAAATATTGCTTAATAATAAAATTGCAATTAAAAACATTCCTTCTCTTGTAGGAATTAGTGATGTGTATTATTTCACAAAACTATTTAAAAAATGCACGGGAGTAACTCCTTCTGCCTATATGAAATCTTATCAAAATAATGATAATAACTAAAAAGGCTTGACTAATTTGGTCAAGCCTTTTTGTCAGAATAAAGTTGTTATCCAATAAATAAGTCCATAAATAACACTCGCCGCGGTGCCGTAGGCGATAACCGGGCCTGCCACAGTAAAAAGCTTCACACCAAGTCCCGTTATAAAGCCTTCACTTTTAAATTCCATGGCAGGTGAGACCATACTGTTTGCAAAGCCTGTGATAGGTACCAAGGTACCTGCCCCTGCAATTTTACCGATTTTGTCAAAGACACCGACGGAAGTAAGGGTGGCGGCAAGAAAAATAAGGCAAAGCGAAACTACCGCCCTGCCGTCTGATTCCTCCAGACCGAAGTTTGCGGTAAGCTTAAAAATTATCTCACCCAAAAGGCAAATACTTCCGCCGAAAAGAAATGCCATTAAGGAATTTTTAAGTATAGGTGATGGCGGTGTAGCCTTTTTCACCATTTGGCTGTATTCTTCTTTACTTATCTTTTTCAAAATATCACGTCCTTTTCATCATAATTATAATAACCGTTTTTTAAATAAATATTCGCACTTTCCTTTTATTGACATAAAGAAGTAATGAGAGTAAAATTAAAGTGATATAATATGTAAAAAGACTTAGCTAAGGAAGGCTTTATTATGGTACTTAATAAACTTTTAAAAAGCATCGGTATAGAAACAGAACGTCAGACAGAAATAAAGGATATAATTTTCGACTCCCGTGTAAAAAGTATGGAAAACTGCATATTCGTATGTATGAAGGGTGCTGCCTTTGATGCTCACGACTACGCAGAGGAGGCTGTGAAAAAGGGTGCTGTAGCCATTATCGCACAGAGAGAATTAAACGTAAGTGTACCCTGCTTCGTTGTAGAAAACACAAGAAAGGCTCTTGCACTTTTAAGCGCCTGCTTCTTTGAAAATCCTTCCGAAAAGCTTACAACCATCGGTTTAACAGGTACAAAGGGCAAAACCACCTCTGCCTTTATGCTTAAATCCATCTTCGAGGCTGCAGGCAAGAAGGTTGGCGTAATCGGTACAATAGGCGTACTTATCGGCGACGAGCTTATTAAAACCAACAACACCACACCCGAAAATTACTACGTCCAGAAATATATGGATATGATGGTTAAAAAAGGCTGTGATGTGTGCATTATGGAGGTTTCTTCCATAGGCCTTAAGGACTTTAGAGTATACGGCTTTACTTATGATATAGGTATTTTCACAAACTTCTCCGAGGACCACATCGGCGGTGTGGAACACAAGGATATGGCTGAGTACCTTTACTGTAAATCCTTACTCTTTAAGATGTGCAAAAAAGGTATTATCAATATAGACGATGAAAATTACGAGGGCATTATAAAGGACCACAGTTGTGAGATTATGACCTACGGCTTTAATGAAAAGGCTGAACTTATAGGTAAAAACAGCGAGCTGTTTAGCGAAAACGGCTTTATCGGTTCCTCCCTGGATATTTGCGGCAAAGAATGCTTCAAAACCTTAATCGGTATGCCGGGTAAATTTAACGCATACAACGCTTTGGGTGCAGCAGCTGCTGCCCTTGAGTGCGGCTTAAGTGTAGAAAGCATTCAGGAAGGCTTAAAGAACGTTAACGTTAAAGGAAGAGTGGAAAGAGTTCCCGTAAACGGCAATTACACACTTCTTATCGACTACGCTCACAACGCTGTAAGTATGAGAAACGTGCTTACCACTTTAAGAGAATATAACCCCAAGCGCCTTGTTACAATGTTCGGTGCAGGCGGTAACAGACCCAAGGTAAGGCGCTACGAAATGGGTGAAGAAAGCGGTAAACTTTCCGACATTTCAATTATTACCGAGGATAATTCCCGTTTTGAGGACGTTATGGACATTATCGAGGATATTAAGGTTGGCATAAATAAGACTGATGGCAAGTATATTGTTATCCCCAACCGCCGCGAAGCCATTAAATACTGCATTGAAAACGCTGAAGACGGCGACATTATAGTTTTAGCAGGCAAGGGTCACGAGGATTACCAGGAGATAAAGGGTGTAAAATATCCCTTTGATGAGCGTGACGTTATTAAAGAAGTGCTTCAGGCGCTTAATAAATAAGAGGTTTTTATGGAATTTACTTTAAAACAAATAGCAGAATACACAGGCGGTAAGCTTTTCGGTAACGGTGAGGTTAAGGTGAATGCCTTTTTCACCGATTCAAGGGAAGCTAAGGAAAATATGATGTTCCTTCCCATTGTAGGTGAAAGAGTGGACGCCCACAAATTTATACCTACCTTAAAGGAAAAGGGTTGTATAGCTACCTTCTCCGAAAAGCCTCTTGACGAAAAGGCGCTTGGCATCAATTACATCCTTATTGAAAAATCCGTTTTGGCTTTGCAGAAATTGGCTAAAAACTTCAGAAGCACTTTAAATATCCCTCTTATAGGTATTACGGGCAGCGTCGGTAAAACCACCACAAAGGAAATGATAGCTCTTGCCCTTGAATCCTCCTTAAGGGTTCACAAAACCTTGGGCAACGCAAACTCCCAGATAGGTCTGCCACGTACCGTGCTTGCCATTGAAAAGGAAAGCGAAGCCGCCGTACTTGAAATGGGTATGAGTATGCCCGGCGAAATGGGCAGGCTCAGCGACACAGCAAGACCCAATATTGCAGTAATAACAAATATTGGTGTTTCACATATTGAGTTCCACGGTACAAAGGAAAACATTATGAAGGAAAAGCTTCACATTGCGGACTTTGTTCCCGAAAAGGGCGCTATATTAGTTAACGGCGACGACGAGCTTTTAAATAAGCTTAAGGGCAAAAACATTTTCACCTTCGGTGTAGACGAAGGCTGTGACTACAAGGCAACAGACATTAAGGAAGAAAACGGCGAAACAAGCTTTATTTGTACCTTTAGCGGCAAAGAAATTCCCGTTACCATCCCAACCCTTGGCATACATAACGTGAGAAATGCCCTTGTTTCCATTGCTGTTGCCGATAAATTAAACTTAGATACTGAAAAAGCTGCCAAGGCGCTTTCAAGCTACAAAGCTCCCGATATGCGCCAGCAGATAAAAAAATACGGCGAAATCACCGTAATTGACGATTCCTACAACGCAAGCCCCGATTCCGTAAAGGCTTCACTTGATATTCTTTCAAGCTTTAAGGGAAGAAAAATTGCAATTTTAGCCGATATGCTGGAGCTTGGCGACTACTCCCCCATCGGTCACAATGAAGTTGGCACCTACGCAAAGGAAAGAGGCATTGATATTTTATTTGCCCTGGGTACTGAAGCCAAGGAAATATATAAGGGCTTCGGCGATGCTGACAACAGCCGCCATTTTGATAAAATTGAGGATATAAATGAAATTATCGGCAGCTTTATCAAAGCAGGCGACACCCTTTTGATAAAGGGCTCCCGCGGTATGCACACCGACCTGATAGTTAAAAAAATCGATGAAATACTAAGTTAAGAGGAAATTATGCTTAAAAATGAAAAAAAGTATCTGAAAGCAGATAGCCTTGACTTTGATTATTCTGTGTTAGATGAAGCAGGTGACCTTGACGAAGACGAGTTTCAGGTTCCTGTTTCCTTTTTAAAAAGCCTTTTGGATGACGTAGATAAAATAAACAACAGTAAAAATCCCAAAAGCTACAAAAATCAAAGGAAAGCTCTCAATCAGACTGATAAAATTTTCAGGAATTATGCCGATATTATTCTCGCTATGGAAAAAATCCCTTTAATCAAGGTCTTTTCCATTTTATCGGTAAGCTTAAATAATAACCATAGCCTTATTTCAGACTGTGTGAAAGACGGTCGCTTTTTCGGAATCATTGATGAGAGAATCCAAAAGTTAACACGAAAAACCGATTCTTTACTTAAGGAATTTTCATTATTCTCTCTGATTTTTTGGCTTTTGTTATTTTTCACTTTGGGTTTTATTACCTACCAATTAACAATACCCGGAAATGCTGAAAAATATCTGCCTAACCTCGATCTGGCTTTTGAAATTATTATATTCATTGTTGTCCATTTATCTGTGGTGATCTACAGAAATATCGGTAAAAAAACTGCTTTAATAAGTATGGCCGTTGTTATACCCGGTCTTTTCTATATATTGTTCACGTTCCCTCTCAATGCGAATGTTATTTTAAGTTTTATTTTCCTTATCTGCCTTATGCTTCACTCATTTATAAGGGCCTTACACCAAATAATAAGGATAAATAAAAATCGCCGCCACCGCTCTGCGGCGCTCTTTAAATACGAAGAACTTGCATATAATTACAAAAATTACCTGACTCAAGTTACTATTAGTATTTCATCCCTTATTGAAAGCTTCGAAAGTGACAATTACTTTATTTTATTGTGGTATGTTTACAACCGTTACGGGTATACTGACCCACCCAAAGATATAGTAGAAAAAGCCTGCACAGAATTAGAGAAAGACGACTCACTCTACAATCTTTATGAAAATAGGACTTCCACGTTTATAGACAACTTAAAGCTCTTTTTAGAGTACTACAAAAATGCCTACGATAATATAGATGCGCTCCTTATTAAATTAGGTGAAGCACGTAGCAATATCTACACGGTTCAGAGCTTTACCCAAAGCAACAATGATGATTCTCTGTAAAATAAGTAATTTATCTGCAAATTTCCTGCATATATTATAATAGTAAGGCAGAAAAAGGAATATATAAAGAAAAGAGGGTAAAAATGTCAGAATCAAATTATACCGTTCAGGATTATTTTGAAGTCAATAAAATTTATTCTGAATTAGCCGGGGAAACAAGCGGAAAGTCTGAAAAGGCGGAAGCTGTTAAAATCGATTATCTTTTAGCGTATTTCCGCGGTAAAAGAAGCTTAACTTCCGAAAGCGATTTTTCAGCAGAACTTAATAAAAGCCACGATGAGTTTATCGGTGATTTGCTTACCGAACCTTTCACTTTGGACTCTATGCTTAAAAGAAGCCGCCTTAATACACGTTTTTCCTTACGAATTGGTGACAGAGCTGATAGTAACAAGCTCAACCTTTACGGAAATGATGATGAAACCCTGGATGAAGCTGAAAAGTATTTTATTTGTTGTCAGAATTCCTTTGAACGTTATATGGCTATAGAGCAGCTTTACCTTATTCTTCACCCCAAAAAGGACAAGAAAAAGGAAAAATATCTTGAATATTACGGTGAAACAAAGGGAAAAATCGAGAATCTTAATAAGGCTAAGGAAAAAATTCTCGATAAATTTTCTCCCACAGCTGTAAAAATTTACGCAGGCATTATTCTTGCCGCCATAATTTTCATAGTTCTCACGGTTTTAGGAATTTTAACACCTTTCCTTACTTCCCTTGGGGAGGATGCTTACATACAGACCGCCGTTATCTCATCCTTTATATTCAGCGCTTACGTATTTTATAAGGCAAGCTCCTGCGCTGTGGGTATTGCGGCGCTTTTCGTATCAGTTATCGGCTGTATATTCTGTCAGCAAGTACCGCATATTTTCTTCTGTATTTTAGCAGGACTTATTATTCTTTTCTTTATCACCTGCATTCTTTCCGAGGTAAAAAGATACAGATACCATAAAAGCGCTCAGAGTACTATTGATAAAGACGAACTTTATGCTATTCACAATAAGGATGTGCGCGCAATAGAAATTATCCACAAGCTCCTTAAGGACCATACTGAATTTGCCGATACAGCTAAGTTTGCAGAAGTTCTTTTTGATAACTTTAACAGCTCCGATGATGAGGATGAGGAAGAAAACAAGCCTCCCAGGGTTCCTATGGAGAATGTAAAGAAGGACGTCTCCATTACCAAAGCAAGGGCAAGCGACATTATTAAATATTACGAAAAGGCTCTTGAGGAATACAAATCCGCAGAAAGTAAAATATTCTAAAAAAACATCCCTTACAGTTTTAAGCTGTAAGGGAATTTTTATGCTGTTATTTTGTTTCAAGCTCAATGTAAGTGCAGAAGTGGTCGGAAGCATATTTTCCGTCGTAGGTATTTGTAAGCACCTCGTACTTCTTAGGCTCAAACTTATCGTTTATAAAGCAATGGTCAATAGGTCCGTAGCCGTGCTTTTCAAGGGCAATTTTTGCTCTTTCCTCGTCATGGCCGTGGTAAGTGTAGGAAGTATAGTTAAGGGTTGCCTTATTTACGTCCTTATAATATTTCTCCATTGTCTTGAAGCCTAAATTTTCGCGGCACATATTGTAGTCCGCTGTTAAAAGTGTGGGGTAAGAAGAAACTTCAAGGTTTACCTTGTGCATTAACTCGGCAGAATCCACCTGACATTTATCACCAAAGCCGAAATGAGTGTTAAAGTAGGTAACAATTTCACCTGTTGACTTCTCCTTAAGGTTTACCCATAAGCACATACGGTAACAGCCTGTTTTATCCCAGCCTTTTGAGCTTACGTCGGGAGTATCTGAAAACCAGAAGTGACCCTTATCAACAAGCTCAAACTTATCCTTTTTCCAAAGAATGGGAGAACTCTCCATCTCGTCAAAGGCACGGTAGATATTGAAAATATCGTACTTATCAAGGAAAGTATCCCTTATGTAGGGCCACCACTTGGGTCTGCACTCCTGAAAACCGATTAAATCAGGGTCCTTACTAAGAACAGTATCCTTGATTCTGGGTGCTCTTTCAGCAATTGAATGGCCGTTAGGGTCATCTGTATAGCGGATATTGAAGCTGACGATTTTAAGTTCCATAATTTTTTCTCCTTTTATTCTTCCCTTCACCATGCGAGAAAATTTCTTGCGAAATTGCATCAAACTGCTTGCGCAGTTATGTATGCATGGAGGCATTTTCCGTTTGTCTGTAAATAAATTATACCACATCGGTAAAAGATGTCAAATAAAACTCTACAAGACCCTTTTAGGAGTCTCGTTTATTCTAAATAATATCTAACAAACTCTTCGCCCGGAAAATCTTCAATACTGAAATATATCATATTCAGAATTCCATTTTCATATTGATAATAACAATTTAGTTCACAATTATACAAAACCTGTAATTCATCTGAATAAACAAGTAAATAACCACCATCGCCTAATAACAACTGTTTTGCATTTGGTGCGATATTTTCATTAACAGTAACGCAAACTGCGTTTTTAGCAATCACATCCAAATCATAATATTCAGCAGCGTTTAAACAAACGTCCTTTTTTACTCCAATTGCATAACATTTATATATATTAATAGAAGCATAAGAAACTATAGAAACAAATATTATAATGCAAAATGATAATATTAAGATGTACTTTTTATCTTTTATTAGCTTCATCCCCATGGCCAATATCCATTCCTTTCTAAAGCTCTATTGTATGATGCCGCTGATTCATTAGCTATATGTTCATTTGTACAAGTATCAGAAAATAGTGCGCTTTGATACCCCTGCACAAAACCTTTACCATCTAAAACGGTTTCTTCAACATTGTTTTTCACTTTAGACAATATTGTATTTTCCACGATATAATTATCGACAACAATATCATTGCTTGCAAATACACAGACAGAATGTGTAATTAAAAAAACACTAATATAAAAACTATGCTATGTTTCATAAAAACTCCTAATTTCATATATATAACTACTCCTGCAAGTTTCCCTGCAGGAGTAGTGTTTTAATTATAATCAGATAAGAGCCTTGTAGAGTTCCTTAATTTCCTCAACGGATGTATCTCTGGGGTTACCGGGACGGCAAGCGTCAGCATAAGCACTCTCGGAAAGGAAGTCGATGTCCTCTTCCTTAAGAATGCCCTTAAGGTCAGCAGGAATACCAACGTCAGCAGAAAGCTTCTTAACAGCTTCAACTGCAGCCTTTCTGTACTCTTCCTGAGACATAGCCTCTGTACCCTCAACGCCCATAGCCTTAGCGATGTCGCGGTACTTTTCGCCTGTTTCAGGTGCGTTATATTCCATAATGGAGGGGAGGAGAATAGCGTTAGCAACGCCGTGCGGTGTGTCGTAAAGTGCGCCGAGGCCGTGAGCCATGGAGTGAACAATACCGAGACCTACGTTACTAAAGCCCTGACCTGCGATGTACTGAGCAAGAGCCATACCCTCTCTGCCTTCAGCTGTGTTCTCAACAGCGCCGCGAAGGTGCTTAGCGATAAGCTCGATAGCCTTTAAGTGGAACATATCTGTCATTTCCCAGGCACCCTTTGTGATGTAACCCTCAATAGCGTGTGTGAGAGCATCCATACCTGTAGCAGCTGTTAAGCCCTTGGGCATTGTAGCTGTCATATCGGGGTCAACTACAGCGATTTCGGGGATATCGTTTGTGTCAACGCAAACGAACTTTCTCTTCTTCTCAACGTCTGTGATAACGTAGTTGATTGTAACTTCAGCAGCTGTACCTGCAGTTGTGGGAACAGCAATTGTGAAAACAGCGTGGTTCTTAGTGGGAGCAACACCCTCAAGGCTTCTTACGTCGCTGAATTCGGGGTTGTTGATGATGATACCGATAGCCTTAGCTGTGTCCATGGAGGAGCCGCCGCCGATTGTAACGATGCTGTCAGCGCCGCTTGCCTTGAAAGCTTCAACGCCTGCTAAAACGTTCTCGATTGTGGGGTTGGGCTTAATCTCGCTGAATACAACGTACTCGATGTTAGCTGCATCCAAAAGGTCTGTAACCTTAGCTGTAACGCCGAACTTGATAAGGTCGGGGTCGGAGCATACGAAAACCTTCTTGTAGCCGCGGTTTGTAAGCTCGGTGGGGATCTCATTGATGGCACCCTTGCCATGATAGGAAATTGTGTTTAAAACGATTCTCTGTGACATTTTAATATTTTCCTTTCCGTTTTTAAAATATTTTGTCAATTTGTTTGACAAATAAATAACAATTATATTAACTATATTATAAACCTTTAAGCTTTAAAAATCAATATGTTAAGCTTATCTCATTTTATAATTTTCATTTGTCAGAGTGAAAACACCCGTCTCGCCAAAAATTCTTACAGTATTATCATCAAAAACAAACACCGCAAAGGCATCCGCATCCTCAAGCATACTGAGGCTTTGGTTATAACCTTTTACAAAAGCGGCGTAGCACAGCGCCTGGGCTTCAAGTCCGCTTTCTGCCATTACTGTTACGCTTTCAAGCTTATTATTTACGGGGTAGCCCGTTTTCGGGTCAATTATGCTATGGTATTCCTTATTATCACAGATATTATAATTTTCGTACTTGCTTTCCGTGGAAATGAATCCGCTTTTTATTTTAATTACGCCTAATTCCCCGTCGCCTTCAGGGGTATTTACGGATATTTCCCAATCCCTATCCCCCATTATTCCCATAGTATCGCCGATAACTACGGAGGCAGATTCCACCTTTTCGCTTTCGTAAATCTCCACGGCGGCATCACAGGCAGCACCGAAAAGTACCTTATCAAGGTCCAAGGCATAGCCGAAATGAGCAAAGGAAGCAGATTTTTCCTCACTGTTAAGCCTTAATTCATTATAATCGATATAATCCTTATATTTTTCAATAAGGTCTTTGTCCGGTACTGAAAAGTTCTCGCCAAACTTGTAAAGCCTTGTTACGGATGCTGCCGTAATATCAAAATCGCCGCCTGTAAACTCGGACAGTCTTTTGGCTTCACTTAAAATACTAAAGCTTAAGTCGGAAAGCAGGGTCCATTTATCACCGGCGTTTTTGTTTATAAGGGCAACCTCGCTGTTTTCACCTTCAAAAGATAAAAGGTCCTCTATTTTTGCAGCTGCATCGGCAGCTTTCTCCGCAGTTTCTTCAGCATTGTTTCCGTATATCCTTTGACTTACGTAAGTATTAAAGGAATAAGTCACCACGCTGTAACCCTTAGGATTTAATGCAATGATAAGTACAAAAAGGAGAATAAGTATAAAAACAGCACCTATCAGCACAAGGCTTAGCTTTTTTGCTTTGCTTTCACTTATACGGAATAATTTTTCTTTCACAGGATTTGCTTTCATTTTATCCCTCCTTTTTATTATTTTACTATCAATTAAATTAAAAACAACTGTTATTGATTAAAATTCAGGGAAATTTTATATTTTGCTTTTTTCTGTATGGCGCGCTCTTATTACTTTATAATAAATGATACATATTTCGCCCCACAAACATTCCGTAAAACATTTAACCTTTTAGTGATATACGGCTTTGCCGTGTGATATATTTGCTCCGCAAATGTGATATACCAAAGTTTCACTTTGGCGTGATATAATCCAAAGTAAACTTTGGATTGTTTTTTATACGCTACGCGTATAAAAAGGAAAGGGGGCTGGAGTTTCCCCCAGCCCAAAAGAAAGAATATGGAAATGAACAACTCGTACTCAAAATTAAAAGGATATAATAATTGCACAAAAGAATTGCAATTCCTTTAAAATAATTATAAATCCTTACAAATTAAACTTACAACATTCCAACGAAAAAGTCAAGAGAATATTAAAAAATTTTTAATATTTTGTTGAAAATAAGCCGTTTTAATAAAATAAGTTCCCTTAAAAAAGACTTTAACAACAGTCTCTTAAAATAATCTTCATCTAAAAAACACATTTACAAGGTAAAATAGTTTTACTATAAAACAAAAGGAGCCAAATAAATGGCACATATATTAATAGTTGACGATGAGCCTCAGATAAGGCTGATTTTTTTATTGCAGTATTATTTAAAATGGCTTATAATAATTTTCACGGGGAGGTGAAAGCTATGTACCGTATTGCAATTTGTGACGACAGTTTTGAGGACATCGAATTTCTAAAAAGTATTGTAAAAGCCTGGGAAAAGGAAAGGGAACAAAATGTAAGCATCAGCACCTTTAATTCCAGCGAAAATTTCCTTTTTAATTATGCGGAGGATAAAAGCTTTGACATCCTCCTTCTTGATATTGAGATGGGTAACATGGACGGCGTAAGCCTTGCCAAAGCCCTCAGGAAAGACGGCTGCGATATTGAGGTAGCTTTCATTACAGGTTACCCCGATTTTATTTCCGACGGCTACGAAGTAAACGCCCTTCACTACCTTATGAAGCCCGTGAAAAAGGAAAAGCTTTTCTCCGTTCTTGACAAAGCCGCCGAGAACCTTAAAAAGAAGGATAAACACATAATAATCCCCGTAGATAACGAGAACGTGAAAATCTCCCTTAACAAAATACAGTATATTGAGGTATTTTCCCACAAGCTTTTACTTGTTACCGAAAAGGGTAACTACGAAGTTAAAATGCCTTTATATGAAATAAACAAATCCTTAAGCGGGGATTTTATCAAGTGCCACCGCTCCTATATAGTTAACCTCAACTACGTTTCAAAAATAACAAAAACGGAAGTTATTCTGGATAGCGGCAAAAACTTACCCCTTGCAAGGAACAGCGCGCAGGAGGTTTTAAGCGCCTTTGTAGCTTATTATAAGGATAGATAAAATGAGTATTTTTGACATTATTTTCGGAAAAGCCATCGACAGAAGAATATCCGCCTACCAGAACGATCTTATCACAAAGCATTGTGACGAGGTACAGAATATGTATACCAAAATGCGTTCCTGGCGCCACGATTACCACAACCATATTCAGGCTATTTTAGCCCTTTGTGACGACCCGGAAAAAACCAGGGAATACCTTTGGAAATTAAACGAGGACCTTTCCACAGTTGATACGGTTTATAAAACAGGCAACGTTATGGTGGACGCTATTTTAAACAGCAAATTATCCTTAATTTCCGAGCACAGGATAAAAGTAAACGTAAAAGCCTCGGTACCTGCTGATTTAAAGATGTCGGACATTGATATATGCGTAATTATCGGTAATCTTCTTGATAATGCTATGGAGGCTTGCCTGAAAATACAGGACGAAGACGAGAGATTTATAAGAATTTTTATAGGTGTTTTAAAAAGCCAGCTGTATATAAGCGTAAGTAACTCCTGCCCCGAGGTTAAAAAGCTTGGTAAAAAATACCTCTCCACCAAAAACTCCGAAAGCCACGGCTTCGGCATAATGCGAATTGACCGCATTGCAGAAAAATATAATGGCTTTATAAACCGCCAGAATGAAGAAAAGGTCTTTGCCACTGAGGTAATGCTGCCTTTATAATACCGTTCACGCTCAAAAACAAACCGTTCGCGCTAAAAACGCACGGTTTTTCTTTTTATCGGGTATATTATATTTACATCCATTAAATCTCACCCGTGTAAGGGAAAGTATGGCAAACAGAAAGGACCGGAAAAATGAAAAAGGAAAAACCGAAGTACAGCGCCCTGAGCACCGCTTTATGGACCTGGAATAAACAATGGAAATATTCCAAGATCTCCCTTATTATCCTTATTGTGATGATACCGCTGTACGTAGCACAGCAGTTTCTTGCACTTTATATTCCAAAAACAGTTATAGCCGGGTTTACCCAAAACAAAGCTTATGTAGATATACTGCTACCTGTTATAATACTGTACGCAGCTATATTCGTAATAGAATCTGCAAGCAATCTTTTAAACATAAAATTTGACAACGGTTACAGAAAATTCAGAGATTCCATAGACTATCTCCTTTCGATAAAGGTAAAAAGTGTAAGCTATATGAAAGAGGAGTCACCGAAATTCCGCGACCTTGTAAACCGTGCTCAGCAAACTCTTTGGAACACTGGTGCCCACTGCCCTCTGAGTGAATTTAGCTCATATATTGCAGACCTCTTTAAAAACATATTAGGATATCTGCTTTTCGGTTCCGTTATCTCTACTTTGAATCCGTGGATAACAATTCTCTTAACTGTTACTCCCTTCGTTCACTATTTCCTTTTGAAATGGTACTTACGCTATGAATTCTCAGTTAGAGAGGAAAGAAATTTAATTAACAGAAAACTTGATTACGTAGTTCATAACGGAAGAAGATTTGACAGCGCTAAAGATATAAGAATTTACGGTTTGGGTACTTGGTTTAAAAGTACTTACCATAATCTTGTAAATAAAAGCATCGCCTGGAATAAAAAGCTTATGAAGAAAGAAATATTAATTTCTATCTCTGACCTTGTTATAATCTTGCTTCGTGATAGTATCGCATATTGCTTTTTAATCTCGATGGCTTTAAAAGGCGAGATCACTGTTGATAACTTCGTCCTCTATTTTGCAGTTATCGGCAGTTTCTCCGATTGGGTCAACGGGGTTGTGGGCAGATTAGTGGATATACATTCCCTTTCCCTTCGTGTAAACGATCTGCGAGAAGTTTTTGATACAGAGGAGGACGTAAGAAAAGAAGGCAGTAAAAAGCTAAGCGATATAAATATTCCCTGCAAAATTGAGATAAATAACTTAAGCTTCCGCTATGAGGGAGCTGAAAACGACGTGCTTAAAAACATTAATCTTACCGTAAACCCCTGTGAAAAGCTTGCAATAATCGGCGTTAACGGAGCAGGTAAAACCACACTTATTAAAAATATCTGCGGACTTTATACTCCAAAAGAGGGAAGCATTAAGTATTCGGGAATTGACAGCAACGAACTTTCAAGCAAGGACCAATACGCCCTATTCTCCGTTGTTTTTCAGAGCTTTGAGTTTTTCAGCACCAGCATAGCTGAAATCGTCTCCTCCGACCTGATGGAGAATACCGACCTGAAAAAAGCGGAAAACTGTCTTAAAGCTGCAGGCTTGTGGGAGAAAATCGAAGCACTTCCCGACGGTATCAACACGCCTTTAAATAAACAGCTTTATGAAAACGGCATTGAGCTTTCAGGCGGAGAGAAGCAGAAATTACTCCTTGCCAAAGCAATTTATAAAGACGCACCTATCCTGATTTTGGATGAACCCACAGCGGCTTTAGACCCTATTGCCGAAAGCAAGATGTATTTAACGTATAACGAGCTTACTAAGGATAAAACCTCCATCTATATCTCCCACCGCCTTGCATCCACAAAATTCTGTGACAGAATAATTTTAATTGATAAAGGCGAAATTATTGAGGAAGGCACTCACGAGGCGCTTATGGCAAAAGGCGGAAAATACGCCGAAATGTACGAAGTTCAAAGCAAATACTACAGTGATAATAAGGAAAGCGAGGCAAATACGGATGAAGCTTAAAGAACACCTGAGCATATTTAAACGAAGTATAAAATATCTCTATAACCTTGATAAAACCTATACTGTCACCCTCATTTTAAATTCACTTTTGGCTGCTCTTATTCCTTATATTGCTATTTATATGTCTGCAATAATAATCGACGAGCTTTTGACCTTGAAGCGAATCCCTCAACTTATAACCTATACCACCGTTACGGTCGGTCTTACGTTTATATTAAAGCTTATTCAGACTTATATTGACAAAATTCACAATTGCCATTGGGATATACTTTATAAGGAGGAAGAGAATAATTTTTCCGAGAAAAACATGTCCCTTGATTATGAGCTGGTCGAAAACCGCGATACTCAGCTTTTAAGGGATAAAATTGCTATAGAAAGTCAGACCGGGTTTAACCTTTTCTACCTCTATTCAAGGCTTAAATCTGTAATAGACGGTGTTACAAACATTATCACTTCCGTTATAATTACGGGCACTGTTTTCCTTTCTGACCTTGTTTCCGTTTGGATAAAGCTTGTTTTCATCGTTGCAGTAGTTTTGATATCTGCCATAAATTTTTACATTAACGCAAGGAATCATAAGCTGAATATGAAATATTGGGAAGAGTGCGTACCCGAAAACAATTTTTCCAATTATCTTTACGGACATATTTACGATTACCGCTCAGGTCTTGAATGCAGAATGTATGGAATGGAGAAGCTTTACGCTAAAAAGGTTCTGGATTTTCAAAATAAACTTGCAGAAATAAATTATAAAAACCAAAAACGCCTGTTAATTTCCACTTTCCTTGAGGACGTGATGGTGCATCTTCTCAATATCGTTGTGTATGCTGTTATAATTTCTGCAGCATTTTCAGGAGGACTTACAGTTGGCGAAATTTCAAAATACGTAAGTGCCACTTTCCTGATTGTATGGTCAATGCAAAGCCTTATCAAAGCCGTTCAGACGCTTTTAAATAACAACACTCACTTAAAAACCTACTTCAGCTATCTCGATATCCCGTCAAAAATGTATAAGGGTACTTTGCCGGTGGAAAAGCGTGCATTCTGTGACAACCGAGACACGGAATATGAAATTGAATTTAAAAACGTAAGCTTTAAATATCCGGACAGTGAGGTTTATGCCCTTAAAAACGTCTCAACAAAGTTTAAAATAGGCTCTAAAATGGCTGTTGTGGGTATGAACGGCTCAGGCAAAACCACCTTTATAAAGCTCCTTTGCAGACTTTACGACCCAACGGAGGGTGAAATTCTTTTAAACGGAATCAATATTAAAAAGTATAACTACGACGAATATATGAGTGTTTTCTCCGTAGTTTTTCAGGATTTCAAGCTTTTTTCCTTCTCTTTGGGGCAGAACGTGGCTTCAAATATTGAATATGACAGAGCTTTTGCGGAAAAATGCCTTGTTGATGCAGGCTTCGGTGAAAGGCTTAAGACTCTCCCCAAGGGACTTGACACCTGCCTTTATAAGGATTTTGACGAAAATGGTGTGGAAATTTCAGGCGGTGAGGCACAAAAAATAGCCTTGGCAAGAGCGCTTTATAAAAACGCCCCATTCATCATTTTAGATGAGCCCACCGCGGCGCTGGACCCTATTTCCGAAGCTGAAATCTACGAAAAATTCAACGAAATGGTAGGGGACAAAACAGCCGTTTACATCAGCCACCGTTTAAGCTCCTGCAAATTCTGTGACGAAATAAGCGTTTTCCACGAAGGCGAGCTTATACAAAAGGGCAGCCACAAGGAGCTTTTAAAGGATGAAAAGGGCAAATACTATGAGCTTTGGCACGCCCAGGCACAGTATTACGGAAAAAACGTATAAAAAATGAACCGCTGATTTTTTAGTCAGCGGTTTTCATATTATATCTTTAATTATTTCCTCATCGCAAGTATTTAAATAATCAAGGAGTGCTTTGTTGCTTAAATATTCGGGCAGATTTAATTTCCTTAAAAATTCCTTTTTACGCTCAGCGCTTCCCTCGGTGCCTGTTAAACCTAAATTAAAAAGGTCCACGGAGGAAAATTTACGGCGGTCTGCGTCGGTTTTTCTTACTTCTTCAAAGGCGCCGCATTTATTTAAAGCTTGAAGAATTATTTCGCGGCTTAGACCCTCAACGCCCAATAAGCCTTCCTTACTTTCCTTTTCTTTTCTTGCTTCCTTGCCCTTTATTCCCGGCACGTAGCAATTTTTAATAAGGCTTAAATCTACAAAGCTTTTAAGGTGGTTTCGGATTAAAAAGCCCGCTGAGTCGGAGTCGGTAATAATCAAAAGACCTCTTTCCGCAGAAAGCCTTTTAATATATTCCTTTTTTTCCTTATTTTTAAATATTCCAAATCCGTTTGTGGGGATTATTAAAGCATCAACAAAGCTTTCAAGCTTAATTTTATCGTACTTACCCTCCACTATAACGGCTCTTTCAAGTTTAATTTTCTCCATAATTATCTGTTTTCACCCTTTAAAGCCAGGAGCATATTGGCAACAAGCTGCTGCAGTACCAGCTCGCCCGACACCCTTGAGCTTTTTAAAAGAACGTCTGCTTCAAGCAAAATATCTATACAGCGCCTTAATTTCTGCAGGGAAATATTCCTTACGTCCCTTTCGGCATTCCTTAAGCGGAATTCCTTGCCCTTGTATTCGCCGTACTCAGCTACGTCCTCACTCTTTTTGCCTGAGCTTAAAGCCGCCTTCACCCTGTACATATCAACAAATGTACCTGAAAGTACGGAAACAATACCCACAGGCTTTTCACCGTAATAGAGAAGGTTATCGATAATCTCATAAGCTTCATCAAAATTCGAAGCCAAAATAGCCTTTGAAAGTGCGAAAATTTTAGCTTCGGGAGTTTTTGTGACTAAATTTTCCACGTCCTCCCTGGTTACTTCCCTGTTTTTACAGAAGGATGCCAGCTTAATGGTCTCGTTCATTATGGCGTTCAGGTCACTTCCCACGTAGTCAGCCACTCTGCCTGCCAAATCCTTGCTTATAGCCGCACCTTCCTTTTCACATAAGCTTACAATAAACTTAACAAGGTCAGGTCTTTCCTTTTCGCAGAATTCAATTAAATAGCCGTGTTTTTCAATTATTTTAAAGAAGTTCTTCCACTTTGCTGTTTTTTTCGGGTCAAAGTCCAAAGTCGGGTAAAAAAACACCAGCACGGTATCCTCGGATGGGTCGGAAACCAGCTCCGTGATTTTACTTAACTCCGCAGCGTTCTTATTCTCTATATTATAGTCCGAAACAAACACAAACTTTTTTTCCTCCATAAAAGGAAGAGCCAAAGCCGCATCCGCAATATCATCCGCCAAAGCCTCGGAATTAAAGGAATTAAGGTTAAATTCCTCAAAGCCGCACTTGGATGCAATATTGTAAAAATTTCTGTACGCCTTTTTCACAAGATATTTTTCCTTGCCGAAAAGCACGTAGATAGGACTATACTCCTTAGCTTCAAGATGTCTTTTAAGTTTATTTTCTTCTAAATATGGCATAATGTCCGTCCGTTAATAAAACTTTATTTTACTGTTTTCAAACATAAAGGATAGCTCCTCGGTTAAAATATAATTTCCCGCAGGGACCTTTCCCTTTACATAGTCAATGTCGTAATCTGTCAGGAGTATGTTATACTCACTTTTTTCGTTGCCCGTGTGGTAATTGCTTATATAAACGTCACTTTCAAATTTATTTTTGCCTTCAGCGTCAATTAAAACCTTGCTTTCGCCCCAATAAACAAAAGCATAGCCGCCGTGTATGCTTATTTCGTAATTCTCACCTTTTATTTGCATGGGTTCATCTATACTGTAGGCTTCCTTTTCACCGCCCATAGAATAGTAAAGGTCCTTGCTGTCAGTAATTACGCAGGTCTTGCCGCTGTCCGAAACCTCCACAGCCAGTCCGAAGCCCAAGCGCTCTGCCTTAATATACGGTCTGTTAATTATGGGTACTGCCATTGAAGCACATACCAGGAGCAGTAAAACCAAAGAAACAAACAGTATAACCGTAGCTTTTGACGGTCTTTTTATAAAGCTTAAAAGCATAAGCATTACCGCCATAAAAACAAAGAAGGCAAGCTGACCGATACGGCTGTAAGCAAATTCGGGAACAATAGAAATATACCACAAAATAAACTTAGCTGCAAGACTGAGAATAAGGCTTACTATGTAAGTCAGCGGCGGTAAAACTGCACCAACCACAGCGATTATAAGTCCCAGTGAAATAATAATACTGCAGGGCACTGCTAAAACCAGGCTTGTAAGCAGGGAAAAGAATGAAAGGTTACCAAAATAGCAGATAGAAACGGGTATTGTAAACACGCTTGCTGCAAGGGAAACCATCAGGTTTTCATAAACTGTGCCTAAAATTTTGTGTTTTATACCGATTTTTTCCATTTGCCTTTCAAAATAGGGCAGCGAAATTATTATTCCCAAGGTGGCTGTATAGGATAAAATGAAGCCGATGTCCGAAGCCGCGTATGGGTTTACAACGGTAATAAGCAGTCCTGCAAAGGAAAGGGAAGTTAAAGAATCCTCCATTCTGCCTAAAAACCTTGAAATAATTACAAGAACGGTCATCACACCCGACCTTACAACGGAAAACCTGAAGCCTGCTATAAACATATAAAGCACAACAAA
The DNA here is from genome assembly GCA_017935165.1 of Clostridia bacterium. Lineage (GTDB taxonomy): Bacteria > Bacillota > Clostridia > Oscillospirales > Acutalibacteraceae > SIG603. Next base: position 7,178 of record JAGBID010000059.1, on the reverse strand, counting down.
AAGGATTACAAGCAAGTCGCTTACCCTGTGGTCAAGCTTTAATTTATACAAAAGCCTCATAACGAAGGAGGTTATTATGGAAAGATGCAAGCCCGAAACCGCTAAGAAGTGGCTGCCGCCTGCTTTTCTGAAGCCTTCCTGATAATTATTTGCCACGGGGCTGTTACCCAGCAGCATTATGTCCGTAATTTCAGCGGCATAATCGGGAAGATTTTTATAAAGTACACCCGAGAAAAATTTTCTTACTTCTTTAAAAAAGTCGTACCGTTCGCTTATGCCCACAAACTCCGCATCGCTGCCGTTATAATATTCAGCCGTAAGGTGGATATTCTTTGCGGCAGCATTTTCCTTTAAATTAAAGCCGAAGTCATCAGGAAAATTTTTAAGCTTCAGGCTGATTTTTACTATTTCGCCTTCAGCGGCAATACCCTTGTTTGTATTGAAAATAAGCCTCTGCCCTTTGTATTCACCCTCTGTTATCTCGGCCGTGTGGCGGTATCCGTTGGAAATTTCCAGTATTTCAACCTCGTACTCCCTGTATTTCCCGTCAACCTCCTTAAAAGTCAGGGAGTTATGCAGGGTAAGAAACAAAAACGCCATAGCAAAGAAGGTAAGGCACAGGGAAATAAGCTTTATTTTCTTATAGAAAAAGAGCGAAATTACCGCTAAAATTCCGCTCACAATAAATACGGGCAACAGAAAGTCGCTCCTTAGGAAGCAACCCAAGAAGCATCCGAATACAAAGGCAAATCCTCCTGCTGCCAGCATAAAATATCACTGTCTTTCTTTTATATAAGCGCCAGAATGTCCTTTATTATGGCGTCTGCATTTTCTTCCTTAGTCATAAAGCTGGTGCAGATTCTTATGGCGCTGTTAGCTTCGTCTACCTTCTCCCAGAAGGAAACAAGGTATTTTTCTTCAATTTTCTTAATTATATCATTAGAAAATATTGGGAAAATCTGGTTACTTTCAGGCTCACTTAAGAATTTAACGCCCTTTTCCTTTAAAGCATCCGCTATTTTAAAAGCAAGCTTAACTGCGTGGTCGGCAATTTTAAAGTAGAGCTTATCTGTAAACAGGGTCTCAAACTGAATTCCCAAAAGTCTGCCTTTGGCAAGCATACCGCCGCGCTGCTTTATATTGTACCTGAAGTCAGCTTTAAGCTCGGGGTTTATAATTACCACAGCCTCACCAAACAGCGCACCTACCTTTGTGCCGCCTATGTAGAAAACATCGCAAAGTTCACACAAATCAGCCAAAGTAAGGTCGTTTTCAGGTGATGCCATTGCATAGCCAAGCCTTGCACCGTCAAGGAAAAGGTAAAGTCCGCATTTTCTGCAAACCTCGCTCAAGGCTTTCAGCTCGCTTTTCTTGTATACAGCGCCGTTTTCCGTGGAATCGGAAACGTACACCAGTTTTGGCTGAGGCTGGTGCTCGTGGGTAACGTCGTTCCAATGGGCGTTGTAGAAATCCTCTACAGCCTTGTGGGAAAGCTTGCCGTCGCTGCCTGATTCAAGACCTATTACTTTATGGCCCGTAGCTTCAATTGCGCCTGTTTCGTGGACGTTTATGTGCCCCGTTTTAGCGGAAAGAGCCGCCTGGTAGGGCTTTAAGCAGGAGGCAATAACCGTTGTGTTGGCTTGAGTGCCGCCAACCAAAAAATGAACGTCAATATCCTGTCTGCCGCATTCCTTTTTAATCAGGTTTCTTGCGTTTTCACAGAATTCATCCTCGCCGTAGCCAACCGTCTGGCAGGCATTGGTCTCAATAAGTCTTTTAAGTATTTCGGGATGGGCACCCTCAACGTAGTCGCTGTTAAAATATATCATAATACTAACTTCTTTCCATAATCTTTGAATTTATGATAACACGGAAACGGTTCTTTGTAAAGAAAAAGAACGTTCTCTTGTATAAAGGGATGTATATTATCTTTTCTTCTCTTTTCTCGGGTAGACCGTCTTAACGTCCGTAAGTTCAAGAATATAATCCACCGAAACCTTATAGAAAGTTGAAAGCTTCACAAGAAGGTCGATGGGAATCTGCCTTATTTCATTTTCGTACTGGGAATAGGTATTCTGTTTAATTGAAAGGTACTCGGCAATTGCCTTCTGGGTTATATCGTTATCCTCTCTCAAATCACGAAGTCTCATAAATTTTCCGCCTTAATGTAAAATATGATTATATTTTACATTTCTCAATTTGAGATATTGACTTTTATCTCATTTTGAGATATTATATTTACAAATCCAATATTTATTCGAGGAGGAATAAAATATGTCAAACAACACAGAGGATAGAATTCGTTCATTTGGTAACTTATTTTTTGGGATATCAGTCGTGTTAGCAATAATCCTAACTATATGTGGTTTATTTGTTGCTTACAATACTGCATTAGTTGGTGGATGGTATTATAGTGAGCTTGATATGGGCGTATATTCATCCGTATTGCTAACATTCATAATTGTTGCCGCAGTTATTCTTTTAATAGGATTTTTTATTAAGTGTATTTTAGATGTATTTGCCGGAATTCACGAAAACACAAGAAGAACTGCTGAATTATTGAGTAATACTAAAACAGATTCAAATGTATACTCCAATGTAAAAACTGAATATGGTGTTACTGCCGGTTCTGCAAAAATTAGTGTCCCTAAGCTTGATGAATGGCGTTGCAATAATTGTAACAAAATAAATAAAAATCATATTACCACCTGTACCTGCGGTCAGGAAAAAAGCAAAAACTGAATACCATAAAAATAAAGTGAAGGTGCAAAAGCCTTCACTTTTTGTTTTGGAAATATTGTGTTTACTATATACCTTAAAACTGCTGTAAACATCAAACTTGGTGTAATCAAAAAGCTCACGCTTTTTCGTGACAACAAATTTCTACGAAATTATAAACCATGTCCCTACGTATATGCTTTTATTGTGTCGCATACCATTAACTGCCAAAGGCAATACCACTCGGCGAAAGCCGAATAACACCGTAAAGCAATAAAACTAAAAAAACAGGCGCTGTAACCCTTTGGTCACAACGCCTTGTTTGTTATTTTATTAATCAGTCAATCTCAACAGAGACTTTTTCGTTACTGCGTGTAGCAGCTGCGCGCATTACTACTCTTATAGCCTTTGCGATTCTGCCCTGCTTACCGATAACTCTGCCCATATCGCTTTCAGCAACGTGAAGGTGATATACGCTTTTATTTTCCTCGTCAACAGTAACTGTTACCTCATCGGGATTTTCAACCAAGCCCTTAGCTATGGTAAGAAGTAATTCCTGCATAAGTTTGGTCCTTTCTTTAAGAAGCAATTAATTAGTCGATAACGCCGTGCTTCTTGAAGAGAGCCTTAACTGTATCTGTGGGCTGAGCACCCTTAGCCATCCAATCCTTAGCCTTGTCTGCGTCTACCTTAACTGCAGAGGGTTCCTCCATGGGGTTGTAGTAGCCGAGCTCCTCAATGAAGCGGCCATCTCTGGGATAACGTGCATCTGCAACAACAATTCTGTAGAAGGGGTTCTTCTTAGCGCCCATTCTTCTGAGTCTGATCTTAACCATTTTAAATTCCTCCGATTATTTGAAATTATAATTTTTTATTTAATATTAAACCTTTTAAATGAAAGGTAATATTTCAGCTTTAATATGTTTAATTACATATCAATTGGGAAGTCCTTCATGTTGAAATTATTCAAATTCATACCACGAAGCTTCTTTTTCATATTTTTGCCCGTAAACTGCTTCACCATTTTCTGCATCTGGCGGAACTGATTAAGAAGTCTATTGACATCCTCAACCTTTAAGCCGCAGCCTGCTGCAATACGCTTTCTTCTTTTAGCATCGATGATGTCGGGCTTTTCTCTCTCCTTAGGTGTCATTGAGAGGATGATAGCAATGTTTCTGTCCATTATTTTGTCGTCGATATTCATATCGTCAACGTTTTTAACACCGGGAATTTTTGAAACAAGGCTCTTTAAGGGACCCATATTTTTAACCTGCCTGAACTGCTCAAGCATATCGTTAAGGTCCATCTTGTTCTGGAGCATTTTCTCCGCTGTTTTAGCAGCAGCCTTCTCGTCCATTTTAGCCTGAGCTTCTTCGATAAGGGTCAGTACGTCGCCCATACCTAAGATTCTTGAAGCCATTCTGTCAGGATGGAATACTTCCAGATCACCAAGCTTTTCGCCTATACCTGCGTACTTAATAGGCTTGCCTGTAACCGCCTTGATTGATAAAGCGGCACCGCCTCTTGTATCGCCGTCCAGCTTTGTTAAGATAACGCCTGTGATGTCAAGGAGATCATCAAAGGTTTTTGCTACGTTAACAGCCTCCTGACCTGTCATTGAGTCAACAACAAGCAGAATGTCTGTGGGGTTAACTGCATCCTTGATTCTCTTAAGCTCGTTCATCAGCTCCTCGTCTATCTGCAAACGGCCGGCGGTATCGATAATAACGTAGTCGTTACCGTAATCACGGGCGTGCTTAACAGCGTTTAAAGCTGTTTTAACGGGGTCCTGAGTGCCCTGCTCGAAAACAGGTGTATCTGCCTGAGCACCAACCACCTGAAGCTGCTTGATAGCTGCGGGACGGTAAATATCGCCTGCAACAAGTAAAGGTCTGTGGTTCTGGGCTTTAAGCATTTTACTGAGCTTAGCTGCGTGAGTTGTTTTACCGGCACCCTGCAAGCCGCACATCATAATAACTGCGGGAGGTTTGCTGGGGAAGTTAAGCCTCTCATTGTCGCCGCCCATAAGGCTTGTAAGCTCTTCGTTTACTATTTTAATAACCATCTGTGCAGGAGTTAAGCTTTCCATAACATCCTGACCAACGGCTCTCTCGGTGACTTTTTTTGTGAAATCCTTAGCTACCTTGTAGTTTACATCGGCTTCCAAAAGTGCCAGGCGAACCTCACGCATCGCGTCCTTAACGTCCGCTTCGTTTAATTTACCTTTGCTTTTGAGCCTTTTGAATGCGTTACCGAGCTTTTCGGCAAGACCTTCAAATGCCATAAAGTTAATGTCCTTTCGTTAATCTATTTTAAATGAAGTTAATCGTAAAGCTCTTTTGCTTTTTCAAGAATCTTAAGAGCGTCGGCTTCAATGCTTTCGTCCTTGCCTTTGTTATTTTCTCTGATTCTCAAAGCGCAGTCACAAATTTCTGTAAGCGCCTCCGTTACAAGTGAAAATCTTTTGGCAAGTCCTAATCTTTCTTCCATATCAGAGAGCTCTTTTTCGCTTCGCTTGATAGCATCCCTTGCGCCCTGCCTGGTAATGCCGAATTCCTCGGAAATCTCGGAAAGGGAAAGGTCCGCATTATAGTAGCTGTCTATAATATCGCGCTGGCGTTCAGTAAGCATTTCGCCGTAAAAATCAAGGAGAAACGTATATTTAAGGTCTTTTGCCATATTTATTCCTCCCTTTAAACTCATTTATCAGGTGTAAAGTAATTTTCTTTACAGCAGTTAGAATAATACCATACTACGCCCCTTTTGTCAAGGAAAATATGCAGTTTTTTAAGGAAAATTTATAAGAACATTTGCCAAAAAATGTGAAAAAAGCGACCTCATTCTGCTTGAAAAAAAGTCACTTTTTATGCCTTAATTTACGTTAAAAATATCCTCAAAACTGCACCTGAGAATCTCTTTAATGAGGATAATTTCATCAGGATACAAATGTCTTTGACCTACTTCAATTTTCGCCACCGCGCTTCTCGTAATGTCACAGCCTGCAATCTGGAGTTTTGCAGAAAGCATCTCCTGAGTTAAATTTGCATTCTCGCGGAGCAATTTTATATTATTACCTATCCTTTTTTCAACAGCAGGATTCATAAATGCCACCTTTTGCGCTTATTTAAGAACAAAACTTTTGACATTATTATAGGTGGGTGTTAATATAAAAATGCACTTATATAAGTGCATTCGTAAAAAACAGGATTTTTCCTGCAAAAATAAGGAATTTCATAATTAATATAGTCTGATTTTTTCCACTTGATTTTATTTAAGCTTTACTGTAATATAATAATATCAGGAAAGAAGGAGGAGTCTTTATGAGCAAGAAAGATAAAAAGAAAGAAACCGAAGCGCTTGACGCGCCTGAAACTCTCCCCGAAAACACAGAAATTACAGAGGAAACTAAGGAAGAAAAGCCTTCTCTTAACATTCCCTCCCTCATCTCCCCTGCCATCAACCTTATTAAGGCGGTTATCGAGCTTGTAAAGGAGCTTATTGACGACGCAAAGCACCTGCGCGTCACCTCGTTTTTCTTCATCGGTGCCGTGGCATTCTTCACCGCCAAAAGCTTAAAAAACAAGAAATAAATTAGTCAAAACCTCCGGTCAGCCGGAGGTTTTCTTTCACAGGAGGTAAATATGGATCATAACGGAAAAGAATTAGCCCTCTTAATCTCGGAAAAATACAAGGAATTATACCCCAAGGGCGGGGCGCTTTACTTTTATTCTGAGGGTGAAAAGGCAGATATCAGCTCAATTCTCAGGAATATTTACGATAATGCGGTAATAAACGGCGTAAAGGCAGCTTACTTCAGTGCGCCTGATTTCTGCGAAAGGTATGTTTCATCCTTAGTTTCAAATGACAAGAATTGGTATGAGCACACCAGAAAAGAACTTGAGCTATTAATAATTGACGATTTACACCTCATCAGCGGTAAGGAGGCTACCCTTGAAGAGCTTACCATGATTATGAAGCACATAATCGACGAGCAGCAGGGCCACGTTATTTTGGGCTCCCACGTTCTAATGAATAAGATTCACGGCGCTCCGAAGGAGTTTATCGCCCTTATTGAAGGTCACAACTTCCCCGTAAGCCTTACTTAATTTGGCTATACTCCATAGCCGCATTTAATTTATATAAGTTAAACACCGAATTTAAGCAAAACCAAAGCCTTGAGAACTAAGCTTCCCAAGGCTTTTTTATGTAACACTCTTATTTTGCTGAACCGGAATCAAACCACTAATTCAGCCGTAAGGGGCAAAGCAAAAACCCTCCCGCTTTCACGGGAGGGTAATTTAGTGCTTAAATTAAGTTCTCAGCCACAAATTAGATGTTAGCGAAGTACTTGATTGTACGAACCATCTGAGATGTGTAGGAGTTCTCGTTGTCATACCAAGAAACTACCTGTACCTCATAGAGGTCGTCAGCAACCTTAGCAACCATTGTCTGTGTAGCAT
>JAGBID010000058.1 GCA_017935165.1 Clostridia bacterium | reverse complement strand
AGTTAAACATAACTCGCTCAAGTTCTATATCCTCGTGGTAGAGTCTTAATATCTTGCTGAACATAGCCGTATGGTCGTCGTGACCGTGGGTGCAAAACCAGCAGGCTATCCTTATTTTACCGCCGCCAACTCTCTCCTTCATAAACCTATAGATGTTCAGGGCAGCCTCGTCCGTTGCCTGCTCATAAGCACCGCCATCCACAACGAAAAGGGAATTATCGCTGAGTTTGATGATATAAAGCATACCGCAGTCGGTTACAAAGCCGTCCACTCTTTCGCTCTGCTTTAATGCGTACTGGTAAATTTCCGTAGCACCCTCAACATTTTCCGTCTCATAGCCAAATTCATTTATGGGGCAGCTTACCTTATCGTCAATAAACCTTGCAGTTCTGTCGCCCTTTGTAAAGTAAGCGTAAATCAGTCTGTCAGCTTTTTTAAGCTCGTAGAAAAGGTTGTTTTCAATCACGTTACCGAATATGACGTTAAAGCCCTCTGCCTTCAAAGCTTCAATATAATCTAAAAACTCCTTCTCGTTCGTCTTAATTACAGCACGCAGGTAGGAACTCTTGTCCTCCTTTTTAGGAACATACTCGTCCATATAGAAGGCTGTTATCTTACCTGTAGCCTTTTCGTACCTTATCTGGAGCATTCTGCCGTTAAAAAAGATCTTGGTGCTCAGCATATTTTCGGGACATCTTTCCCATCTGCCATAATATTTTCTGTGAAGGTCACCGATTAATGCCTTAAAAGCACCTATGGGCATCACACCTGTGTCCTCTATAGGCATAGGAACCGACTCGTCAAGTATTCTCTCGTCATAAAGACCGCCGCCTGCGTTATATAAATTAATTGAAGCCTTGCCGCCAATATACATAGGTAAGCCTTCCAAAAGCTCCTTATTTAAATCCATAAAAACACTCCTTTTCGGCATATTATTCTAAGCTAATAATAGCACAGTAAGTTTAAGTTCGCAATAAAACTTTTTTGCTTTATCGCTTACACTATTTTAATATTTTTTAGAAACAAAAAGTGATGCCTAAGCACCACTTAAATTACCTCGCTATTTATACCTGTTTGCAATATTAAAAATCACAAGCAAAGGAAACATAATTAAAGCTATCAAACAAGTACCAAGCATTAAAACACCCTCCTGCAATTTATGTTATAATCATACCGCGTTTCGTTTTATATTTCAACTTTTTACATAAAAGCTGATAAATCAGCCATACTGTATAGTAAAAAAATTCACAATTATGAAGCTGTCAGAAAAAAATTTTTTCTCTAAAAAGCTGAATTTTTAGCGAAATATTGACTAATTTTCGCAAATTTGATATTATTATTAAGTTAAGAAACAAGAGGAATTCGGGTAAGTCCCGAGGTGCCCTTTCTCCCTATCGGACCACAATCCCTAAGGTCAAACCGCACTCCTCGCTGAAAGGAAGACTATTTATATGGATAATAACAGAAGACCCGACAGCATGGCTCGTATCACTACAAAAGAACTTGCTGATGCTTTTATAGCTGAGCAGGTAGAAGCAGTCAGAAAGCAGGTTGGCGATAAAAAGGTTTTACTTGCTCTCTCCGGCGGTGTTGACTCCTCAGTTGTTGCTGCACTCCTTATTAAGGCTATCGGCAAACAGCTTGTCTGTGTTCACGTTAACCATGGCCTTATGCGTAAGAATGAATCCGAAAACGTTATCAAGCTCTTTAAAGACGAACTTGATGCAAACCTTATCTACGTAGACGCCACTGACCGTTTCTTAGATCTTTTGGCAGGTGTTTCTGAGCCTGAGAAGAAGAGAAAGATTATTGGCGCTGAATTTATTAACGTATTTGCTGACGAAGCAAGAAAATTAGAGGACATTGATTTCCTTGCTCAGGGTACAATTTACCCCGACATTTTAGAGAGTTTCAAGCAGGCTGAAGGCAAGAAGGCTGTTAAGTCCCACCACAATGTTGGCGGTCTTCCTGAGGACCTTAAGTTTGAGCTTGTTGAACCCATTAAGCTCCTTTTCAAGGATGAAGTAAGAGTAGTAGGCGAGGCTTTAGGTCTCCCCCATGCTATGGTTTACCGTCAGCCATTCCCCGGTCCCGGCCTTGGTGTAAGATGCCTTGGTGCAATTACACGTGACCGTCTCCATGCATTAAGAGAAGCTGACGCAATCCTCAGAGAGGAATTTGACATCTGCGGCTTAGCTGAAAAGGTATGGCAGTATTTCGTAGTTATCCCCGACATCAAGAGTGTCGGTGTTAAGGACGAAAGCCGTTATGAAGGCTGGCCCGCAATCATCCGCGCTGTTAACACCAAGGACGCTATGAGCGCTACTATCGAGGAAATCCCCTACAGCGTTCTCCATAAGATTACTGACAGAATCACTCACGAAGTCGAAGGCATCAACCGTGTTCTTATGGACCTCACACCCAAGCCAATCGGCACAATAGAGTGGGAATGATCCCACAGGTCTAAAAAGCCCAGTCATCACCGGACTTTTTAAGGATTTGAGCCATTCGTGGCAACGAAATGGCAACAAAACTTCATTATTCAACAATAAAGAGCTAACTGATTTTGATTAAGTCAGTTAGCTCTTTTT
>JAGBID010000057.1 GCA_017935165.1 Clostridia bacterium | reverse complement strand
GAGTCTTGAAGATAAATTTTTAGGCCACTCTGCAGATTGGTACGAGGAAACCCACCCAAATGCAAGCTCAAAAGCTGTATACGCCGTGGAGGAATACAGACAGAGAAAAAAAGCTATGCTTGATGAAATTCCCGATAACTATTACCTTGAAGAGAACAAGTACGACGTAAACAACAAATCCTACAGCCACAACTACGAATTTTTCGCCTACATAAAGGTAACTTCCCCTGAGGGCGAGCTTTTGGGTATATACGTAATGGAAAACATAAGCGCTATAAAAATAGCCCTGGAAGTATTAAAGAAAGAAACAAAAATATCTCCCAACGCTTTAAGCGTCCCCCACTCCCCTGTACAGAGGTATTACGTGGACACATACTTATTCCCGGATTAACAGCATGCAGCCCCCCCTTACACTTAACAATCATATAAGCAGACATCGCCATTGATATTTAATTCAGTGGCGATTACTTTAATGTCTTATTACAAAAATAATTTTAAAAAAAGTCTTGACTTTTACTTTGCAAGTATGTATAATAATAAAGCTCTCAGGAGTTATGCGCTGGTAGCTCAGCTGGATAGAGTGACTGGCTACGAACCAGTAGGTCAGGGGTTCGAGTCCCTTCCAGCGCGCCAAAGAAAAGCAATCATAGCAAAGGCTGTGGTTGCTTTTTTATTTTCTGTAGATTCAAATGGGACTCGAACCCTGATGAGGGTGAGCACCGTCAAGAAAACATTCCGGGGGAATGTTTTTAGGCGCGAAGTCCGAAGCGGCTATGCCGCGAGGATGCAAGATTTTGCGAAGCAAAAGCTGTGTCCCTTCCAGCGCGCCAAAGAAAAGCAATCATAGCAAAGGCTATGGTTGCTTTTTTATTTTTCATTTAATGGACTACGTATAAAAAGCAATCGCGGAAAAACCGTGATTGCTTTTCTTTTTTGCTGTTTTTCGAAACACTTTTAAAGCTTTACGGCTTTGAGAGTGTCCTTATTTTTTATTATGAATTCGTCTGTTACCTCGGTATTTTCAATGAACACCTTGCCCTCGGGGTAGATGAGTCCATCTTTCATTACGGGTTCGTTGACTATTTTTCTTTGCTTTTATTAAGCTTCTTAAATATCAGCATAGCTATAATACCCACAGCTACGCCTGCCAACGCTGTAACCGAGCCCAATATAAAGGAAGTAAAGCTATTCTCCTCCTTTATGGTCACCGTGTTCGGTGAATCGATTATAAGGCTTTGGGTTTTGCTGTTTTCATCCCTGTTTTCACTTTCGACTATGTCGATTTCCTCAAGGCTTATTTCGGAGTTTAATTCCGTGTTTTCACTTACGGATAAGGAGCTATCCATACTTCCCTGATTATTCGTTATCCCTGCGGAGGGTCTTACGTACTCACCGCGCTTTACGCTCACCTTATAAACTATCTTTTCACCCTCAGAAGGCGTCAGAGTTATTAAAAAGTCCGTCACGCTACCGCCTGAGCCTAAGTTTTTACGGTTGACACTTGCCTTAGCCTCGCCCTCATATTCAACCTCAAAGGTTATGCTTTCCGTGGAATAGGGCACGCTCATAGTATAATTATAAACGTCAGGTGAAAATGCAGGCGTTAAACTACCGCTTGAAGGCTTTAATTTTATAAGCTTTACTGCTTCTTTCGGTGGGTTTGCGGAAAACCTTACACTGCCGCTGCTGTCAGCAAAAATTTTCTCGCCCTCTTCATCAAGGACGCCTTTTATGTAAAGCTTTATTTCATTTTCACCTTTTATATTTTCCGTCACCTTGAATTTAAAGGTCAGTATATTATCCTGCGGGTTTAAAGCCTTGCCGTTTTTAAAGGTATATACAAAGCTTACTTTACTACCGCTGTCATAAATTTCAGCAAAGCCTTCTTTGATACCTGAGCTTTTCTCAATAGAGCTGTAGGAAACACCTTCGGGGTAAATGGCTTCAACTATAAAAGCAGAAACCTTTTTCTCGCCCTTTAAATTAAGCTGAAGCTTCAAAGTCTCCCCTGCCTTATAGCTCGTTTTGTCGATTCCTGCCGTAATCTTATTTCCGCTTGCAAAAGCCGTAAGGCTGCTGAAGGAAATTATCAGCAGCCCTATGACTAAAACTATTCTTTTTAAACTTTTCAATTTAAAAATATTATTCATAGAATTCCTTGTTGCCCATAAATGCCAGGCGGCAGATTATAAACGCCGCGGCAGAGATGGCTATCCAGGAGATTATTGTAACGTCCCAGCCGAAAGCCTCGCTTACGCCTGCAATAACATAGGTAGAAACTGCGCTGCCTATATAGGTGCAGGAATTAAGAAGACCTGAAACTGTGGAAATTTTACCGAATTTAAGAAATTTTACGGGTAAATTACCGATAAGCAAAAGGTTAATTCCGTGCATACAGGAGGTGATAAGGCTCATTGCAATAACGGAAACGATAAGGTTTGTTCTGTAGAATACCATTAAAACAACGCCGCAGACTACTGCCATAACCCATATCCAGCTTGCAAACTTGATTTCGCTTTTAAACTTCTTACACATAAGCCTTGTTACGTAGATGCTTACAATTGTGAAAATAGGAAGTATAACAGAAGTGAAAATTGCGCTTGCCGAGTCCAGCTTAAAGATATCGCTTATATAGGTGGGCATCCAGGTTGTTATACCGTCACGTAAAAGTCCCTGCAGGGAAATAACCAACATAACTAAAGGAAGCCATGTGAACTTTACTATTTTCCAGACGGAATAAGCGTTTTCATGGCTTGCTTCCTTTGCTTCTGCCGTTACTATCTTCCTATGGTTTTCACCGGAAGTAAAGCTTTTTGAAGTAAACAGCCACACAAAAGCTATTACAAAACCAAAGGAGCCTGAAAGCACGAAAACCATGCGCCAATCCCAGAGCAAAATACAGCCGGGCACTATTAAATACATAAGTATTGTAGCCAGTGAGGATGCCATTGTTACGTAAGCACAGCACTTCTGATAATGCTCGCCCTCGAGCCTTTCAGCCATTATTCTGACTAAAGGAGGCCACAAGAAAGCCTGCGCCAAGCCGTTTATACCCCAAATGATTATAATGGGTACAATATCCGACATTAAAGATACCAGAATATTGCAGCCTGAGGTAACGCTTAAGCCTATGAACATAAGAAGTCTGGGGCTTATTTTATCGCCCAACACACCGCTTAAAAGCTGACCTAAGCCGTAGGTTATGAAGCTTGCGGTAAGTGCGGTGCCTGCAACCGTGCTTGTTACGTTTAAGGAACCCTGAATTTCAAGTACTGCCGCGCCGAAGTTTATTCTTGTTACGTAGCTTGTAAAATACACAAGGCAGCACATAAGAGTAAAGAACAAATTGCCCTTACGGGATTTTAACGATGTTTCCATTTTTTCGCCTTCCAAAATTTACCTTTGAAAAATTAATTACTTATTTAAAAGCTTATCGCGAAGAACAGGCATCCACATACCGCCCTGAACTGTACGGTGAGCGAAGTTAACGTCCTTAGCGTCAATTGTGGAGTACCAATCGGAGAAGGGAACTCTGCCCTCTGTTTCCTCCAGAACCTTGCGCATTCTGAAGCTATATTCCTTTGTAGCCTCGCCGCTGTCATCAAGAGTACTTGACCAGATAATCCAGTCGGACTTTGTGTAATCCTTTCTGCAGTCAAGGGGTAAGCCGTACTTGTTTTCGACCTGCTTGTAGTACTCGATTTCAATCTTTCTTGCATCGCCGAAAAGGTCAAAGCCTAAAATGTGGTCCCAAGCCATATTGTACTTCATACTCCAGGAGTCAAGCTTTTCAAAGCTTAAAGCAAGTCTTCCCTCGTAAGTACCGCGGGCTAAAATATCCTCCGCGTTCTTTTTAGCTTCAGCCATATAGAAGGAGCCATCCTCAGAAAGCATCTCTAAAATCTTAGCAAAGGAAGCCTGACCCATTACGGACTTGATGGCAAGGTTGATGTTCTGTGCAAGTCTGCCTGCAAAGTCATCGGTGCAAAGCTGATATTCAAGGTCGTTGCCGCACTTTACAAGGTAATCTGCCCATCTCTTTAAGGTAGCATAGTTTTCCTTTAAGAAATCTGTATTGCCTGAAGTTAAGGCGTAAACGTAAGCCATTACAACCATATTGCCGCACTCTTCAACGGGCATCTGACCTGAATAGTGGTAAACGTCGGTACCGTCCTCCATATTGTAGATATTATGCCTTGTCTCCCAATTGTCATAAGCTTTC
>JAGBID010000056.1 GCA_017935165.1 Clostridia bacterium | reverse complement strand
TATGTTCAGCGAAGTCAAGCTGGATATAACCGAGTACCTTAATAATGAAGCTGAGCTTGAAGTGCTCCTCTACCCTATTCCCAAAGAAGATAATTCCGACACAAGAAGCCAAGGCAGAAAATCCTGCAAAGCTGTGGCTGCTTATTCCTGGGACTGGCATCCAAGGCTTGTTTCCACAGGTCTTTGGGATGAAGTATTAATAAATGTTTATGAAAACACCTTTATTAAAGACCTTGACCTATCCTACAGATTAACGGATGATTTAAGTTCTGTAATCATAAATTCAGATATAATTCTTTCAAGCGAAAGCAAGGTAAAATTTAAATTAATTTATGAGAGCGAAACAGTAACCGAGACAGTTTCAGATAAAGCTTCAACCCATAAAATAAGCTTAAACTACAGCAACCCTAAGCTTTGGTATCCACATAACATAGGTCCGCAAAACCTTTACAAGGCTGTTATAGAAGTACTCGATGATGATAATAAGGTAATATTTGAGCAGAGCAAAAGCGTAGGCTTCAGGCGCAGTAAGCTTCTGATGAATGAAGGCAGCTGGGTTGAACCTTCCCAATTTCCCAAAAGCCGCAGCGACGCCCCTGCGTCTCTTGAAATTAATGGTGAAAGAATTTTTGCCAAGGGGTCAAATTTCGTAAATGCGGAAATTTTCCCAAGTGAAATGACAGAAGGAAAATACGAAGAGCTTATTAAGCTTGCCAAAAATGCCAATATGAACATTTTCCGCATATGGGGCGGCGGCTTTATTAATAAAGAGAGCTTTTTCGATATATGTGACAGAGAAGGTATGATGATTTGGGAGGAATTCCCCCTTGCCTGCAACGAATACCCTGATGACGACGCTTACTTAAAGATTCTTGAAAAGGAAGCTACAAACATTGTTAAAAAACTTCGCGTCCATCCTTGTGTTGTTCTTTGGTGCGGCGGCAATGAACTATTTAATAACTGGTCAAAGATGACTGACCAGCACCACGCTTTAAGACTCCTTGACAGCATTTGTTATAAGGAGGACAGATTCACGCCCTTTATTATGACCTCACCTTTAAACGGCATGGCTCACGGACATTACCTGAACTACGACGAAAACACAGGAAGAGAATTTATAACCGATTTATGTAATTCAAGCTGTACAGCTTACACAGAGTTTGGCTCGCCCTCTGCTGCTTCTGCTGAGTATATTAAAAAATACTGCAGCAAAAAAGACTACAATGATTTAAACAGTAAAAATAAAGTATGGACAGAACACCACGCTTTTTCGGCATGGACTGAAAACAGCTGGCTTAGAATGCCTGAAGTCAACTATTATTTTGGCGGTTACAAGAATACTGAGGATTTAATTAATAAAACTCAGTTTTTACAAGCTATGTGCTATAAATCCCTTTTCGAAGAAATGCGCAAGCAGTGGCCTCACTGTGCTATGGCACTTAACTGGTGCTTTAACGAGCCCTGGCCTACTTTCGCAAATAACAGTCTGCTTAGTTACCCTGCAACTCCTAAGCCCTCCTACTTTGCAGTTAAAGCTGCATTAAGACCTACATTAGCAAGTTTAAGAGTTACCAAACATTTATTTAAAAGCGGCGAAATTTTCAGTGCTGAAGTCTGGATGCTGAATGATGATAATATTCCCCTTGATGTTCAGAATATTGACGTTTATTATTCTTTGGGAAATTCAAGTGAAATTAAACTCGGTACCTTCATTTCTCCTGAACTCAATAAACGCTCCAACACTGTATGCGGCGGGATATCCTTTATGATACCTGAAAATTATAACGGAACAATAAAGCTCTCACTAAAAGTTAAGGATAAACCTGAATACAGCTCCGAGTACGTTTACCTTGCTAAAAGTGATGCTTCACAATTCAAAGAAGGTATGCTTAACATATAAATATAAAAGGGCAAGCTATAAATCAGCTTGCCCTTTTTTTATGAAAATCCGTTTGTTATTACGTAGTAAATTACGTATAGCCATCCTAAAAGACCGTGTAAAATTGCCCATCCTACTGAATGAAGCTGAGAGTAAGAAATCACTATAGCCAGCACTGTGCCGAAAGAAACTGCCGTTTTGCCGCTGTCAACAGCAAAATCCTTGTTAATCTCTAAATCAAACTTTTTGTCACTCTTAACCTCGCCGTAAATAATTTCCTCTGTGGATACTCCGAAATATTCTGCTATTTTTGTGATTGTTTCAATGTCAGGCTGTGTTTTTTCATTTTCCCAATTGGACACAGCCTGCCTTGTAACGTTCAATATTGCCGCAAGTTCATCCTGAGTCATTTTCTTATTACTGCGAAGTCTTTTGATTGATTTGCTTACATTATTCATTTTTCTTCCCCTTTTGGCATTTTGTATGCTTATTCTAAAGGAAACAAGCGCAATTTACAAGCAATGAAACATTGCTTTACTGCTTTTCGGTAGCAAAAGCAGTACCTGTGTAAGCATCAAGAAAATCCTCGGCAGTTTTTACCATATTCAAAGAGCAGGTAAGCTTATCGTTTACCGTCTTATATGCGAAGGTTGCCGTGAAGTTACCAAAATAACGGTCGATTATCTGTACCTTTAATTTAAGCTTCTTTTCCTCTGCCCAAACAAGAGATGCGGCACAGTTATAGGTAAAGCCATTGGTTGTTCTTACTGCACCAACGCCGTCACTATAGCCAAATTCAGGGAACTTACCAAACAGGTTCTTTCCTATTCCGAACTTAATTTCCTTTTTACCCTGTTTATTCTCATATTTGAAAACGCCTTCTGTTTCGGAATTAAAACTAATACTAAAGTTCTTTATACCCATTCGGTTTTCTTCGGCTTCAAATACTTTGCCGTTTATATTATCTTTAAAAGGCGATGTGCAGGCACCCTTTAAATAATAAAGCTCTAAATTTTTCGTTCTTTCTGCTAAAGCATTCTCCGCTTCTATATCTTCAGGAAGCTCAATATCCGCCATATCATTTACAATATAATCGTAAAACGCATTTATTGTTAAATCTCGGGCATGGCTATAACCTTGGTTGTCACCGTTATATACAAGTATCAGGTCTTTTTCAGGGACACAAACCGTATCCTGACCTCCCATACCCATAAATCCGAAACCGTTTTCCGTTTGCCATATCTGGTAGCCGTAACCATAACTTGTGGCTGTATCAAAGCCTTCCGGATTATTGTCAACTATTTTGCTTGTAGCTTTTTTAAGGTAGGCTTCGTTCATCAGTCTTTCGCCATTCCACGTGCCGTAATTCATAACAAAACGTGCAAAGGAAAGCATATCCCTTGGTGTACAGAGAAGGGCACTGTCACCCCAGGAGTCACCGTTGGGCGTTTTTAAGATTTCGGCATTTTCAAAACAGCCCATTTTGTTAAAAAGTTTTTCCTTTAAGTATTCAAGCAACTTTTTGCCTGAAAGCTTTTCAACAAGAGCACATAAAACCTGAGAGCCGTTACTGTCGTACCAATAAAACGTTCCTGACGGATGGCATCTGGCACCGTGATTAAAATACAAATGTACTCTGTCAGGATCACCTGAAGTGAACCAGCTTGGGTAGCTGGCTGTTGTTTCCATTTTAAGCATATCTTCAACAGTCTGCTCTTTCAGGAAAGGATGAAGTTCGCTATCAAGCTTTTCGGGGAAATGAGAAGCTATTTTATCATCAAGATTAAGCTTTCCTTCCTCAATTAAAAGTCCTATAGCAAACGAAACGAAAGATTTGGTTTGAGAGTACTGCCTATGATTAAAATCCCTGTAAAAAGGCTTATAGTAATACTCGGCAAATATTTTATCGCCGCGCATCATAATCAGGTCGTGCATAACCAAGCCGCGTCTTTCAAGATAATCGATAAACGCCATTACCTTTTTCGAGCTTATTCCTGCTTTCTCGGGTGTTACTTTTTCGAACATAATAATAACCTCTTATTTATCAAATTCAGAAGAAGCTTTTGCCATCATTTCTCTTATGGGTAAATTGTAAGGACATCTTGATTCACAAACACCGCAGGAAATACATTCACTTGCCTTAACAGGAAGTGTTTCGTATCTGCTTCTGGCCCAGTCCTCAAGTCCGTATCGTGAAAGGTAACCTTCAAAAAGGAACACACCGGGAATATTGATGCCAACAGCACAGGGAGCACAGTAATTACAACGGCGGCAGAAGTTTGTACCAAGCTCCTTTTTTATCAGGTTAATACCGTTTAATTCTTCCTCGGTTAAAGGAGAATTATCGTTAATTGCCTCATAATTTATTTCAGCTTCTTCCACCTCTGCCATACCCGGTATGATAACACTCACGTTTTCATTTGCTGTGATAAAGCGAAGGGCAAGTTTCGGATTTTCGATTGCACCGCCTGCAAGAGGCTTCATATCAATAAATCCTATATTTTTTTCCGCACATTTTTTTATAAGCTCTGTGCCCTGGGTTTCAACTATATTATAAGGGAACATTATTGTTTCCACGAAATCAAGCTCTAAGGCTTTTTCGAACACTTCGAGAGAATGACAAGTTAAACCGATATGACCGATTTTACCGTCATTTTTGGCTTCAATTAAAGCTTCCAAGGCACCGCCCTCGGAAAGAATTGTTTTGAGCCCTTTCATATTGGGATTATGAAGCTGATATAAATCGATATAATCAGTTTTCAAATTATTAAGCGAAATTTCAATATCCTTCGCCATAGCATCCTTTGTTAATGAGGTACTTTTTGTAGCAAGGATAAATCTATCCCTTATACCTGCAAGCGCCTCACCGATGTAGCTTTCACTTACCGTGTAACCCCTTGCTGTATCGATATAATTTACACCCATATCCATAAGCTTGTTTAAAAGCTTTTTGGTACCTGACGCATCAATTCGCTGAATCGGTATTCCGCCAAAACCGAAACGTGAAATTTTAAGTCCTGTTTTGCCTAAGATTCTATATTCCATAATTAATTACCGTCCTTTCTTTGTTAATATGATTATAACGCCTGAAAGTAAATAATACAACATTTTTCTTGACTAATTGCTTTTACAACTGTATTATATTTTTATGAAAGAAATAAGGAGTTAATATTATGCCAAAAATTATTTCGCATAAAACGCATACAAGCGGCATCGCTTTAGGCGGCATAGGCAGCGGCAGTATGGAGCTTTTACCTGACGGTGAATTTCACTATGTAATGATCTCAAACCAGCCCAGACTCACTACAAGATGTCAGGAAGATAAGGTTGACGATGGTGAAGGCAGCTGCGGCGCCCTCTCCTTCTATGCCCGTATTGAAAATAACAATAAAATCATAATGCGCAAGCTGGGTATGAAAACAGATACCGAGGATTTTACATACAGAATGTTTGGCTTCAATAAGCCTATCGAGGAAATTGAATTTGACGGTAAGTTTCCCACCTGCGACATAAAATATAATGACAGCGCTTTACCCGTGAACATCAGTTTAAAGGCTGTAGCGCCCTTTGTTCCTCACAATTCAAACCTAAGTGCTACACCCGGTTTTTATATGGATTTCACTGTTGAAAACCCTTCAGACAGTGAAATTACCGTAAGTCTTTTAGGTTCTTTGGTACCTGACTTTGCAAATAAGACCCGTGGCTTTAAAAACACCTATGTAAACAAAGGTGCCTACGAAGGCATATTTATGGATCAGGCTGAGCACGGCTGGGATCTTTTACCTGACGAAGGCAATTTAAGCTTCTTTATTTCCGGTGACGGTGAAAAAAGTCATATTACCGCTGAATACTTCAGATATTTAAAGGAATACGTTTCTCACTCACCTCAGTTTGGCATTACTCAGGAAAGCTTCCTTTTCCCCTTCCGTGAAAAAGGAGTACTTGATAACAGTCTTTTCGGTGAAAAACCCGAGACAATTCCCGATAAGCCTGAGGATTTAACAGATGAAGCTATAGAAAGAATTTTTAACACCTACATCTCCTTCCCTTTTGCAAAAGCTTTATACGAAAGAGTTCAGCAGGTTTACCCCGGATTTGGTAAAAGCAAGGCAGAAAAGGCTGATTTACTTAAGTATTTCAAGCGCCAAGCTGAAGTCAAAATGGGCAATAAATTTGGTGCAAGTGCACTTTGCAGTAAGCTTACTTTAAAGCCTTATGAAAAGAAAGAAGTAAGATTCACTCTTTCCTGGTATTTCCCAAACCATTTAAACGATAAGGGTGAAAAGCTTGGCCATTACTACGAAAATCTTTTCAAAGATTCCCTTGAAGCAGCTGTACTTTTAAATGAGAAACGCGAAGAAATACACGGTAAGGCTATAAAGTTAAAAGAGCTTTTATTCAGTACTGATATGAAGGAGGAGTATGCTGAAAGCTGGAGCAGCCACCTTTCAACCATAATAAAGAGCTCCTGGTATTTAAAAGACGGCAAGTTTGGTTTATGGGAAGGTCTTGGTTTCTGCGGTTTCCACACAACAGACATCACGTACCACGCCTCATTCGGACTTCTCGCCCTATTCCCTGATTTACAGAAAAAACAGATGCTTATGGGTGCTAAGTTCCAGCGTGAGGATGGCAGAGTCCACCACTTCTTTACTCCTGATTTAGATCACGTCGACTGGGGCTTTGACAGAGTTGATATGAATAACCAGTTCGTGCTTATGGTTTTAAGAGACTATCTTTTTACAGGCGATTACAGTTATTTATGCAGCCTTTGGGATAATGTTAAGCGTGCTATGGATTCCATTGAAGCTATCGACAAAAATTTCGACGGTCTGCCCGACAGTGAAACTGACAGAAATACTTACGACGCCTGGAACTTTTCCGGTACACCTACCTATATTTCTGTTTTATGGCTTGCCGCTTTAAAAGCAGCAATAATAATAGCTGAACGAATGGGTGATGAGGAAAGAAAACTTCACTGGGAAAATTTACTTACAAAAGGTAAGGAAAGTCTTGAAAAACTTTTATGGAACGGAAAATATTATGACCTTTGGGTTGATGGTGATAACTGTGACAAAGCACTTATGACAAATCAGCTTGACGGTGAATGGTTCCTGAGAATGATAGGCATTGGCGGTAACTTAAGCGATGAAAGAGTAAAAGAAGTTTTAAGCTTTATATGGCAGCATAACTTTGACGAGGAAAGCGGTCTTATAAATGCTTCCGAATATTATAAAGGAAGTCTTAGCATTTACACAAAACGCAACTGTCAGGCTGAAGCTGTTTGGACAGGTATAGGTTATTCCTTTGCAGCTCTCTCCTTATACCTTGGCTTAAAGGATATTGCCGATAAAGGTATTAAAAGCATTCACGATAATCAGCTGAGATTCGGTTATTTCTGGGACCATTGGGAGTGCGGTCACCATTATACAAGACCTATGTCCTCCTTCAGTACTTTAAACGCTGCTTTAGGTCTTTATGTAAATAACGAAGAGAAGGTATTGAAGCTAAATCCAGCTTATGAGGAAATTACCCTTCCGCTATTCCTTTCTGATGCTGTTATAAAGCTGACTGTTCAGAACAAAAATTACACCTTTGAAATTCTTGAAGGCAGTCTTAACGGCTACGACATAATTCTTCCCGATGGTTGTAAATACACGATTTTATAAACAAATTCACTTAAACTCTTGCAAGAATAATTTATTCGTGATATAGTTATTAAAACTAATTAAATAAGGGGATATTAGAATGAAAAAGGTTTTATCAATACTTTTATGCCTTACAATGGTTATTGGTATTTTTGCAGCTTGTTCTTCCTCAGGCAGCAGCGCTAAGTATGTACCCGGCAAGGCTGAAGGCAGCATTTTCACCAGTGAGTGGATTGGCATTCAGTATACTAAGTCCGACGATATGATTTACGCTACTGATGAAGAGCTTGAAGAAATGCTTGACATTTCTGCTGACGCTCTTTATGAAGACGAAAAGACAGGCGAACAGCTTATCGACTACGCAAAGGCTTCCAGCGTAATTGAGATGATGGCTTCCAGCATTTACGGTGACAACGTGCTTTTAATGACAGAGAAGCTTCCTTTCCAGAATATTACAATGGAACAGTACATCGAATCCTTCCAGAAGCAGATGGATGGTCAGGGCACAACATTCGACGGTCAGACAAGCAAAACATTTGCCGGCAAGGAATTCACTCAGCTTGATTATTCTATGGACATAAGCGGTATTTCACTTTACCAGACTTATTACCTCTACAAGCAGGAAAACCGTATGGTAGCTATTATCGTTACATATTTTGACGAGGCTACAAGAGAGGATATTCTTGACGGTTTTGCTGAGTACAAGGCTGAGAAATAATTATTCTTATAACTTAAGGGAGACTTTATAGTCTCCCTTTTTGTTTTTGCTTATAAATTTCAAGGGAGGCGTTTTACTGCGCCTCCCTGTTTTTAAAATTCTATTTCAACTTCTCTTTCGGAGTTAGAGAAATCCGTCATACATAAAGTA
Organism: Clostridia bacterium; assembly: GCA_017935165.1. Taxonomy (GTDB): domain Bacteria; phylum Bacillota; class Clostridia; order Oscillospirales; family Acutalibacteraceae; genus SIG603. The sequence continues at coordinate 2,842 of JAGBID010000056.1, read as the reverse complement.
AGGCTGTTGCTGTCATAGCTTGGCGTGTTACGCATATTTTTACCGAAACGGTGTTTATTAAAAGCACCTTTGAATTTAAACTCAGTACCGTCCTGATAAATATATCTGCTGTCTGCATCCTTTAAATAAATGTAATCGCCTTTATTTGCAAAGAATTCAGCCACACCTAAGTCAAGAAGACCACCTGCTTCAAGCATCATTTCAAGCTTTGTGGGCACATTACCGCAGCCGTCTGTAACAAACTTCATTTTAAGGCTATGGTCACTCATCTCAATATCGGCAGTTATTTCAAATTCCTGTATTGCAACTTTCCTACGCTTACTGTGGTCCATCTCTGCCCAAACAGAAGTACCCGGCGCCTCGTCAAACACAGCCATATAGCCTGCCTGACTCTTCATATGAAGTCTGTAGCCCTTTTCTGTTTTCTCAATTTCATCGGAAAGAAGGTTGCCGCAGCCAAAGAAAGGACTGCCGAAACGCATTGTAATGGTGTGGTTTCCTTTCTGTAAACGGCAGAAAATATGGCGCTTTGCAATTAAAGTTAAAGCCGTATTTCCTATTCTTTTACACATAATGCCGCTTAAAGGCATAAGGCGTTCATAATCTGTTTCAGGCTTTTTTGTTTCAATTTTGCTAAACTTCTCGATCCACTCAGGATGTAAAAGAATAAGAGCATTTTCGGGAATCGCTTTTATATTACCGTTAAACTCAAATTCAGCAAGGGTCTTTTTAAGCATTTCATCAGCTGTATAGGCAAATTCAGGGTTACCTGTGTAAAGCGCCATATATAGGTAATCCTCGTAATATACTCTGTAATCAGGAGCTCTGCCCATATCCTGCCTTGTGGAATTAAGGGTATTTATAGTATTATCGGGCATAAAGAACATTCTGGCAAGGTTTAAATTCCTTGTTACATGGTCGAAAAGCTCAGGCATTTCAAGTAAATCCGCCATCATCATAATGGTCTGATTGCACACACGATTATAAACACCTGCACTTCTTTCGGTATATTCACCGTTTTCGTCGCAGTCAATGCCTTCTGAGAGGAATTTATTTATAGTTTCAGTGCATCTAACATCATTTGTAAGCTTATAGCAGTAAGCCAGAGCTCCGCTTAATACCCAGCGGTGATTCGGCGTATGGAAACCTAAATTTACCATAGCATCAATGGAAACCTCAATAAACTCCATACATAAGGAATACAGTAATTTTTCCTCTTCCTCATCGCCCATTCTGTCTCTCATAACAAGCATAGCGGGGCCTAAATCGTGAATCATAAAAGCGTTGTGAGTTGCATCGTGAAAGTTGGTTTCCAACAAATCGGTGGAACCATCGGAATTTGTTCTCTCCTTAATAAACTGCATTGCAAGAATTGCGCGCTGAATCAGCAGCATATTCTTATAATATTTTGAATTTGGGTTATAATATTCGGTTATAAAAAGAGAAGCAATACCTGCACAGGGCCTGAGTTCACACAGGCCTGTTTTAAAATCATAAGGTATACCGTAATAGATATCACCCTCATCCATTATTTGATTTTTCAGAGCAAGTTCAACTTTCTTATCGGATATTTTCTGAGTTAAAGTAAAATGATTAAGCATAATATACTCCTTACATTAAATATTTATTTTGCTTTTTCAGTATCTGTATGTAAATATAGTAAACAATACCCGAAATAAGCTGACATAAAGCAGCTATTACCATTGTTAAGATTCCGCCCAATAAATCTATCATACTCATGGCTACTGCACTTGCTACAGCACCGCCTAAAGTGTGGCAGAGCATTCGCCAGGTCGTATACTGACCTATGTGGTCGTAGTCTACAATTTTAACAACTGCTGTAGGTACTGCATTATTTACAATATTTATAAAGAAGCTTGCAATAAGATACATTACGTAGAAAACAGTTAAATTACCGCCTACAAGCATGAATGATATAGATATGGTCATCATTATACTTGAAATAAGAAGCATTTTATCGTCAAGCTTTCTTTTGGAAGTAATCGTGTAAACGTAGGAGCTTACAAGAGTTGCTATCTGTAATACTAATGCCATTGTAGAGCCTGAAGATTTATCGGTCACCCCAACGTAGAAACCGATAGTCATAGCTGTACCGAATATGCCTGCAGCAAATCCGCGCACTAAATTAGGTAAAAGTAAAATATAGAAGGGCTTATACTTAAATATGTTTATATTTTTCTTTTGGTTTTTAGTTTCTTTCCTCTCAAGCTCGTTTATAGGTTTATAACTAATAACGGTTAAAAATGTAAGTATAATAGCAGCTGAGGCTATTATAAACATAACAAACATTACTTTGTTATAATTAAATATACCTGTTAAATAGGAAAGCAAGGCTGAAAACAAAGCGCCTATAATGCCGCTTAAAATACCTACTTTTCCGTTTAAATGGCCGTAATCGTTAAGGTCCAAAATCAAATAAGGTACTTTATAACAAATTATATTGTTAACAGCCTGCACAACACTTATTATAATTCCGCCGATTAAAATAAAGGCATACTTGGTTTCGCTTTTCATCCAGGGCGATACTGCAATAAATGCTAAAAGTACTGTGTAAGTTACCTGAAACAGTATCAAAACCGATTTAAGCTTAATTATATTTTTAAACCTGTCAACCACAGGCGAAATAAGGAGCATTACAGAAACCTGAACTATCTGTAAAGCAGACACATAGTAAGCAACCGATTTTTCATCTATACCGTTTTCCAACATAAATGCCTGAATAATAGAGCCTGTTATAAATAATGAAGCTATAGAAAATATAGTTCCTCGCATTAAATATTTAAGGTTATTATTCATATTCCAGATATATACAAGCTTTTTA
>JAGBID010000055.1 GCA_017935165.1 Clostridia bacterium | reverse complement strand
CAGTAGGGTTATCGGACAGAGCTGACGTGATAGCCATTTCAAAAAACTCGCGGTTTGGTTTGATTTTTCCAAAGTCATATGAAAAGCCCTCTGTTAAGCGCAAGAAGAAGTCCGAAGCGGCTCGTAAGCGCAAGTTCAAGTAATTTAAATACCTGAAATTGGGAAAGCGGGCAGTAAAACGCCCGCTTTTTGTCAATTTGGTAAAAGAAAACCTAATTGTAAAAATAAGGATATTTGAGTATGAGTATATTAAAGCCTACCGCAAGAGCGGAAAGGATAACGGACATAAGCATCCGTGACCTTAACAAGCTCAGCGTAAGGGTAATACTTCTTGACGTGGATAACACCGTCGTATCTTATAAGGATAAAGCTCCGATAGAAGGCTGCTTGGAATGGATAAATGAAGCTATTGAAGCAGGCTTTGAGCTTTTTATTGTTTCCAATAATCAAAGCCGTGAAAGAGTAAGGCTTATAGCTGAAAAATTTTCCCTGCCTTTTGAATATCTTGCACTTAAACCTCTTCCTAAGGGCTTTATAAGAGCCTTCAAGCGTACTAAATGCTATAGGGAAGAGTGTATAGTTATAGGTGACCAGATTTTCACGGATATACTTGGTGCCAACCTTGCGGGTATGAAGTCTGTGCTGTTAACACCTATCGAGGAGGAAACAGGTTTTTCTTTTAAAGTAAGGCGAAAGCTTGAAAAAGGACTCAGAAAAAAATATGCTGAAAAAGTACCCGATATTTCCGAATAATTAATAAGGAGAGCCTTTGCGAGGGTAAAGGCAAGCAAAAAGAAAGATTATGAAAAATCCTGTTGAAAGACTCAGTGAAAAGCTTTTAAAGGGTGACAGTCAGAAAGCTGCTCTTGTTATCAGCGGTATAAACAGACGTTACCTCACAGAATTTGAGTCAAGTGCAGGCGCGCTTTTGGTTACAACAAAGGGCGCATGGCTGCTGCTTGATTTCAGATATGCCGAGGCAGCTACCTACAAAGCAAAGAATGCTGAAGTAGTGCTTTTTAAATCTCTTTTGGAAAGTGTAAAAAACCTTGTTACCGATAACGGTATTAAGGAAGTCTTCCTTGAGGCTGCAACACTTCCTTACGCTCAGGCAATGAGCTTCAAAAAGCTTTTTGAGGAAGCAGGCGCCGAGGCTGTACTCGATAACCAGCTGGATGATGCTATCAAGGCTTTAAGAATTATCAAATCTCCTTATGAAGTAAGCAAAATCGAAGCAGCTCAGGAAATTACCGATGCAGCTTACAGCTATATTTTAAATAAGGTAAAGCCCGGTGTTACCGAGCGCGACATGGCAGTAGAGCTTGAATTCTTTATGAAAAAGCAGGGTGCCGAGGACCTTGCCTTCTCCACTATTTTCGTAGCAGGCAAAAACGGTTCACAGTGCCACGGTGTACCCTCCGACAATGTAGTAAACAAAGGCGATTTTGTTACCATTGATATGGGTGCCAAGCTTGACGGCTACCACTCCGATATGACAAGAACCTTCGCTGTAGGCTATGTAACTGACGAGCAGAGGGATGTGTATAATACAGTTTTAAAGGCACACTTAGCTGCTATGGCTGCAGTTAAGCCGGGCTTAAAGTGTAACAGCATCGATAAAATCGCAAGGGATATTATCGAAACACCTTATCCCGGTACTTTCGGCCACGGCTTAGGCCACGGTGTTGGCTTTGAAATTCACGAATGGCCCGCATTTAATTTCCGCGATGAAACAATCATCGAGCCCGGTATGGTTATCACAGACGAGCCGGGCATATATATTGCAGGTAAATTCGGTGTAAGAATCGAGGATATGCTCCTTGTAACAGAGGATGGCTGCCGTTCTTTAACTAAATCCGATAAAGAACTCTTAATTCTTTGATAAATTAAGTATTTCTACTTGAATTATTGACAAAAATAAGATAGAATATTAAAAACAGATTGAAGTTTCAATTTTTTGGAGGTATAAATTATGATAGTCGCAGGTGATTTCAGAAACGGTATTACATTCGAGATGGATGGCAATGTTGTTTCTATCGTTGAGTTCCAGCACGTTAAGCCCGGTAAAGGTGCAGCTTTCGTTCGTACCAAGATCCGTAACGTTATTACAGGTGCTGTAACTGAAAGAACATTCAACCCCACAGAAAAATTCCCCACAGCTTTCATTGAGAGAAAGGATATGGAATATTCCTACAATGACGGCGACCTTTACTACTTTATGGATCAGGAAACATACGATATGGTTCCCATCAATGCTGACGTTCTTGGCGACAACTTCAAGTTCGTTAAGGAAAACATGGTATGTAAGATTCTTTCCTACAAGGGTAACGTATTCGGTGTAGAGCCCCCCACATTTGTTGAGCTCGAAATCGCTGCTACAGAGCCCGGTGTTAAGGGCGATACAGCTACAAACGCAACAAAGCCCGCTACACTTGAAACAGGCGCTGAGGTTAAGGTTCCCCTCTTCATCAACGAAGGCGAAATTATCAAGATCGATACAAGAACAGGCGAGTACTTAGGCAGAGCTTAAGTTTTAACCCAATTCCCAAAGGGAAGCAATATTCCTAAATAAGGAGAACTCTTGCGAGGGCAAGGGTATCATAAAGAAAATGACCATTACAGAGCGTGCAGCATATATCAGAGGTCTTATGGACGGTCTCGAGCTCGACAGCAGCAGTAAGGAAGTCAAGGTTATCAACGCTATTGTTGATCTTCTTGAGGACCTTTGTGACGAGGTTGAGGAGCTTGAGGCAGACGTAGATGAGCTTGCAGGTCAGGTTGACGAAATCGACGAGGATTTAGGTTCTCTTGAAGAGGATTACTATGAGCTCGAAGAAGACGACGACTGTGATTGCGATTGTGACTGCGAAGATTATGACGACGATGATGACGATGATTGCAGATTCGAAGTTACATGTCCCAGCTGCGGTGACACAATAGAGCTTACAGGCGCAATGCTTGACGAAGGCTCCATCGAATGCCCCGGTTGCGGCGAACTCCTTGAGTTTGATTTTGACGAAACTGAGGACGAAGAATAATTAAAAGCTTTGAAGCTGCCGTAAGATTTTGCGGCAGCTTTATTTTTTGAAAGGATGTGGTCAGGTGACAGAGCAGAATCCGAAACTAAAAGCCCTTCGTGCCAAGGCTATGGAGCTTCCATTGCAGCCGGGTGTTTATATAATGAAGGATAAACAGAATAAAATTATATATATCGGCAAGGCTAAAATGCTAAAGAACAGGGTAAGTCAGTATTTCGGCTCCGATAAAAACCACAGCCTTAAGGTCTGCCGTATGGTTTTAAACGTGGATGACTTTGATTATATCATCACCGACAGCGAGTACGAGGCTTTGGTGCTTGAAAACAGCCTCATTAAACAGAATAAGCCTAAGTACAATATCCTCTTAAAGGACGACAAAGGCAGCTGTTATATTAAAATCACGGCAGGTAAATGGCCGAAAATAACGGAAGCAAGGCATATTGAAAACGATGGTGCCACCTATATAGGACCCTACACCAGCGCTGCGCCCGTGCATCAGACTATTGACGAGGTGCAGAAAATTTTCAAGCTTCCTTCCTGTACAAAAAAATTCCCCCAGGATTTCGGCAAAACAAGACCCTGCCTTAATTCCTATATTGGTCAGTGCAGTGCCTGGTGCAAGGGCAAGCACAGTGAAAAGGAATATTTAGATACCTTAAACGACGCCCTTGAATTTATAAGGGGCGGCTCAGGCGGGTCAATAAATCTTTTAACGGAAAAAATGAACGAGGCTGCTGAAAATCTCGACTTCGAAAACGCCGCAAAAATCAGGGACAGAATAACAGCAATCAAAAAGATTAGGGAAAAGCAGAAGGTGGTTTCCTGCAAGGTGAAAAAGCAGGACGTAATTGCCGTAGCAATCCTTAACGAAAAAGCTGTTGTGTCTGTTTTAAAATTCGATGATTATATGCTTAAAGAAAGGGAAGATTTTAAATTTTCCGAAGTATCAAGCGCAGAGGAGATAAGAACCGAATTTTTAAGGCAATACTATGATTCAAGGGACGATATTCCCCCAAGAATAGTCGTTGACGGCGAAACAGAGGATAAGGAGCTTCTTGAGCAAATCTTCTCTGAAAAAATCGGCAGAAAGGTGGAAATATTCCTGCCTCAAAAGGGCGACACCTTAAAGCTTGTGGATATGTGCAGGCACAATGCGGCTGAAAAATTAAGCGAGAGTACCGGCGGCAGCGGCAAGGAGCTTTCCGCCCTGCAGGAGTTAAAAACTCTTCTGGGTATGAGTAAAATTCCTGAATATATAGAGTCTTACGACATCAGTAACCTGGCAGGCGGTGAAAACGTTGCAGGTATGGTGGTGTTTGAAAACGGCAGACCTTTAAAATCAGCCTATAGAAAGTTCAGTATAAAAACCGTTACGGGTCAGGACGACTACGCCTCCATGCAGGAGGTCATCAGGCGCCGCTTTAATGAGTATGAGCTTCATAAGGATGAAGGTACAGGCTTTGGCAGAATGCCCGACCTCATTTTGCTGGACGGCGGCTTGGGTCATGTTTCGGCTATAAGTAAGGTCTTTAAGGAAATGAATATAAGCGTACCCCTTTTCGGTATGGTAAAGGACAGTAAGCACCGCACAAGGGCTGTTACAAGCAGCGGCGGCGAAATTACAATAAATACAGCAAGGTCGGTTTATACCCTTATTTCAACAATTCAGGACGAAGTCCACAGGTATGCAATAGGCTACCACCGTAATATGCGAAAGAAAAATACTCTTTCCGTGTCCCTTACGAATATAGAGGGCATAGGCGAGAAAAGGGCAAAGGCACTTTTAAAGCATTTCGGTACCTTAAGCGCCATACAGAACGCGGATTTAACAGAGCTTGAAAATGCACCTGCTATGAACGGTCCTTCCGCCTTAAAGGTTTACGAGTATTTTCACCCTAAAGAGGAAAACTCCTGATGATATTTCCAAGGCGGAAATATAATTCTTAAGAAACAAGAAAAATTCAGCTTTTTTCGCTTAAAATTCCACAAAAGGTTGACATATTCGATTTTTCTTGCGATAATATTATGATGTAAAGAGATTATGGGAAAGGTATACTAAATGAGAATCATAACAGGAAAAGCCCGTGGCAAAAAACTTATAACACTTGAAGGCGAGGCAGTGCGTCCCACTACCGATAAGGTGAAGGAAGCCCTTTTCAATATTCTGCAGTTTCAGCTTGAAGGCAGAAGCTTTCTTGATATGTTCTCAGGCAGCGGTCAGATAGCGTTGGAGGCAATTAGCCGCGGTGCGAAAAGTGCCCTTTTAATTGATGCTTCCAAAAGCGCAGCCAAGGTTATTGAGCAGAACATAAAGGCTTGCGGATTTGAAAGGGAATGCACACTTATTAATGCCGATTCCGTGATGTATGTAAAAAATTCAAGGCTTACTTTCGATATAGCTTTCATTGACCCTCCTTATAAGCAGGGTTTGCTTGAAAGTGCTCTTTTGGCAGCAGCTTCAAGAATGAACAAAGGCGGTATAATAGTCTGCGAGCATCCTTTTGACGAGGCTGTGCCCGAGAAGCTTGGTGAATTTGAAAGAGCCAAGGATTATAAATACGGTAAAGTAGTTCTCACTTCCTACAAAATGCCCGGAACCTGAGTGAAGAGCGTTTAATAACATACGAAAGGGATGGTAAAAGTGAGAGTAGCAATATGTCCGGGAAGCTTCGATCCCGTTACATTAGGCCACCTGGATATAATTCAGCGTGCCTGCAAAATTTTCGATAAAGTAATTGTGGCAGTGCCCATAAACCCCAGCAAGAATTCAAGCTTCACGGTAAGTGAGCGTATGGAGCTTTTAAAATTAGCTACCGAAGGGCTTAACGTTGAAATTGATTCTGTGGAAGGCTTGCTTGCGGATTATGCAAAGAAAAAAGGTGCCACAGCAATAGTAAAGGGTCTTCGTGCCATGAGCGACTTCGAGTATGAGTTCCAGATGGCACTGACAAATAAAAAATTAAATCCCGAGCTTGAAACAATGTTCCTTTCCACCAGCTCCGAGTTTATGTTCTTAAGCTCCAGCATGGTAAAGCAGGTTGCAGGCTTTGGCGGCGATATATCTCACTTTGTTCCCGAGTGTATTGCTGATATTATCACGGAGCGCCTCAGCGGCTCCTATCTTAAATAAGAGCATCCCCTGAAAGGTTAATATAAAATTAAAAGGAGAAACAGAAAAATGAATAATCAGGCAACAATCGAAGATTTATTGGATGAACTCTATGACATACTTGATAAAGGTTGGGTAATGCCCCTTTCCGGTGGCAAGGTTTTCGTTGACGGCGAAGACATCAAGCAGCTTTTAGAAGAAATCAGAGACGTAATTCCCGATGAAATCAGACAGGCAAAGGCAATAGTTGATGAAAGGGATCAGATCATCAGCCAGGCACAGCACGAGGCAGATACTATTAT
>JAGBID010000054.1 GCA_017935165.1 Clostridia bacterium | reverse complement strand
GTAAAAAATCATAGGTATTTTTCACCAAATTTTACCCCAAAAGTAGTATATTCTACACAAAATCACATTTCAGGATAATTTTTGCAGCAAGGGACCTTTTGTGCATTTTGGCAAATTTAAAATTTAAAAACCCGATATTCAGCATATTTAACAAATATTATAAAAGCAGCCGCACCTAAAGTACCGCTGCTTTTCGCTTATATTCCTTCTCTGAACTGTGAGGGTGTTACCATATAGTAGGATTTAAACACACGCATAAAATAACTTAAGTTATTAAAGCCGCAGCTTTCGGATATATCGCCTATTGCTACGTTGGTATCCTTTAAAAGCTTGGCAGCATACTCCATTCGCTTTGAAATAATGTACTTGCTTATGGTGATATTGTACATTTTTCTGTAGGTAGCGGAAAGGTAACCCAAGGATATACAGAAATGCTGTGCCAGCTTTTTGGTACAGAGCTCGCTGTCGGCGAAATTTTCGTCAATATACTTTTTCACCTTTTCCAGCACGTCGGTAGTATTTTCCATATATCTTACCCAGCTGCCGAGGGTCATTTCCACTATGGAGCAGATGCTGTCAGCCACTTCTTCCGCTGTTTCGAAGCGGTTAATGATATTGCCGCTTATATTCTCGTAGCCTAAAAAGCTTAAAATGCTTACGCCCTTTTTATAGCTTACCTTCGAGACCATATTTATCATCTCGGCGTAGGTTTCGCGTATATTAAGGTATGGGGCTTTTGAATACTCAAGAATAACCTTTCTTGCTATGGGAAGGGCGGACTTTGTATCCGATGCGTCCACGAATTTCTTGAAAAGAAGCATATCCGCATCCTTGAATTTATCGTCACCGTCTATTTCCAGGTCTTCATAACAATAAACGCTCTTCTTTTCGCCCTGCAGGCGGCAGAACCTGACGTCCATTGCTTTCTGGGCTTCAATAAGATTACTGGATAAAAGGCGCTTTCTAAGCTTGCTTAAACCGATATCCACCTTGATACCAAGGGATTTTTCGATAAGTGACAAGGTTGTGGCGGCTGTGGCTGAAAGGGATTTGCTTGCCATAATTTCATCAGGCTCGTTTGAAGCAGCCAGAGCAACAAGAATATTACTCTTATCCACAAGGTCGGCTGAAATTACGTAGCCTGCGCCAACCTCCACAATGATATTTTTGATACCGTAGATCATTCTGTCAATACTTTCGGAGGTATCGCTGAAAATACTGTCCACGTCCTCTGCCCTTATGCTCCAGAACTGGAACCATTTGGAATCATCCGGGAATAAATTAAACAGACTTTCTGAATTAATCTCCTGGTCTTCAAGGCTGCCGTTAACGTAGGAATTAATTTTATCCTTTAATTTGTAGTCCTCAAGACGCTTTCTTAAGGCGTAGTTGTCGGTTGAAATTAAAAATTCGCGTTTCTTTGCATCTATTACGTGAGTAAGCTCAGCAAGAATCGTTTTTATCTCGTTGAATTTAACAGGCTTTAAAAGATAATGCATTACCCCAAGGCGCATGGCTCTTTGGGCATAATAGAAATCGGGATATGCACAAACTACAACCGATGCCATTCTGGGATTTATCTTTTTCGCTTCCTCTATAAGCTCCAAACCGTCCTTAATGTTATAGCTTTCGCTGCTGTTTATCAGAATGTCCGTCACCAATATATCCGGGTGGTTTGCCTTTATGATTCCCATAGCTTCGTCCGTATTTGAAGCCTCCATTATCCATTCGAAGGGAATTCCGCTGGCGCCCACCTTATATATAATATCC
>JAGBID010000053.1 GCA_017935165.1 Clostridia bacterium | reverse complement strand
AGTGACCACCCACGGGCATCTTGGCTCCCAACCCACAGGCAACTCGCCTCCCTCTCCATTGTGTTCTCGCCTCCCCTGCAAGGGGAGGTGGCATTTTCGAAGAAAATGACGGAGGGGTTGTAAAAGAGTACAACTACCAATCTTAACAACAACCCCTCAGTCTCGTAAACTGCAAGCAGTTTTCTCGACAGCTCCCCTTGCAGGGGAGCCGAGAACTCCATCGGGGGGCAACCCCTCAGTCTTTTGAAAAGTGGGCAAGACACTTCAGGTCATAAAGAAAGGAATTGAAAATGAATAAAGTAGCATGGTTAAAAATACCCACAGATTTTTTTGAGCGAAGAACAATAAAGCGAATATTAAAGGAACGAAACGGCGATAAAGCCGCCTTACTGCTTATACTTTTAAACATTCTGGCGGGAGCAGTCAACGACGGCGGCTACGTTTACATAACGGAAGACCTGCCTTATGAAGCAAGGGATTTAAGCGATATGCTGTCCGTCACGGAGAATGCGGTTAAAAATGCTTTGGCGCTTCTTGAAAAATACGGCGAGATAGAAATTTACGAGGACGGCAAAATTATGGTCTCCGCCTTCTCGATGGAACAAAATATGGACAGCCTTGAGCGATACAGAGAAAAGGCAATAGAAAGAAAACGCAAGCAAAGAAAAAAGGAAAAATAGGAAAAATGTCACGTGACAGACACGTCCCGTCACGCTATAGAAGTAGAAGTAGAAGAAGAAACAGAAACAGAGAAAGAAACAGACGTAGAAATAAATGAAGATAATAACAGTTATGAAGTCGGTTCACTTTTTGCCTACAACGTAATAGATTTTTTGAATAAATGCACGGGCAAATATTTTGACCCTGAAAACGAAACCTATTGCCGTATTATCAACAGGCTTGCATCCAAGGGCTATGATTTTGAGGATTTCAAAAGGGTCATAAGGAGCAAAGCCCTGGACGTAAATACCTTTGGCTTAAAACCCCCGGCAATATTTAAGGAAACTTTCTTTACACATTAGAATTATTGTTATGAATAAGAAAAAACTTTCTGCCGGGAATAGTGATGACCGTGGTGAAACTGAATTTCTTACGAAATAAGCGGGCTCACTTTTGTTTATCCGATAGTTTTATCGTGCATAGTAAGTTTTTTAGTTTCGTTTTAATGCTTACTTAACATCGGGTTGAATCAATTTTGGCAGATTACGGTCCAGGGCACAATAAATATAATAATACTTTTCCTTGACATCAAGAAAATACTTTGGTATAATTAACGAGTTGAAATTTGATTTGCAGGTATGGCTGATTGGCAGCATTTCGACCAAGCGCGTCCAGTGGACGAAGAAGCGAAGGGAGAAATGGCGCAGCGGTCGAAATTTTAAGGTGAACAGCCGTAAAAATTTCGGGTACCGCAAGAGTCACGCGACTGCGAGCTAAATTATATGCAGGTATGGCGGAATTGGCAGACGCGCTAGATTCAGGTTCTAGTGAGAGCAATTTCATGCAGGTTCAAGTCCTGTTACCTGCACCATAAAAACGTCTAAGGAAACATCCTTAGGCGTTTTTATTTTACAAAGTTTAAAGACGAGAACCTTAAAAACTTTGCTTTAGCGAAGT
>JAGBID010000052.1 GCA_017935165.1 Clostridia bacterium | reverse complement strand
GTAAACTACGATTACTTTTTAACAACAGCTCCAAGAGGATGATATTATCTTTCGATATAACAAAAACTCGGTAAGGTTTCCCCTGCCGAGTCTTTTTCAGATATTTATTTGATTATTTAGCTACGATGTTTACAAGCTTACCGGGAACGTAGATTTCCTTGATGATGTTCTTGCCTGCTAACTCGTTAGCTACTGCTTCTTTAGCAAGAGCGATAGCGTCCGCTGCAGCTATATCGGCAGGAATATTGATACGAGCCTTGATTTTGCCTGCAAGCTGAACAACAATTTCGATTGTGTTTTCCTTGCACTTATTTTCGTCGTACTTAGGCCAGGGCTGCTCGGCTACAATACCTTCGCCAAGCTTATTAATATCCCACATCTCTTCACAAACGTGAGGAGCGAAAATGGAAAGAAGAATTGTGAATATTGCAAGCTCCTTCTTAGTAACACTGCCCTTAGCATAAATTTCATTGATAAGAGCCATTAAAGCAGCTATAGCTGTGTTGAACTTAAGGTTTTCGCAGTCGTTGCCAACCTTCTTGATTGTCTTATGGAAGCTTGCTTCAAACTCGGGTCTTATTTCATCGCCTTCAATTAAGAGCTCCTGTAAGTTCCAATATCTGTCTACAAGTCTTCTGCAGCCACGAATACCGCTTGTGCTCCAGGGTGCAGCCTTTTCGAAGTCACCGATGAACATCTCGTAAAGACGGAGAGTATCGGCGCCGTAGAGGTCAACCATCTCGTCGGGGTTAATTACGTTGCCGCGGGACTTACTCATCTTCTGGCCGTCCTCACCTAAGATCATACCGTGGCTTGTTCTCTTCTTGTAGGGCTCCTTAGTGGGAACTACGCCTATATCGTAAAGGAACTTATGCCAGAAACGGCTGTAGAGAAGGTGGAGTGTGGTGTGCTCCATACCGCCGTTGTACCAATCTACGGGTGACCAGTAGTTAAGAGCTTCGTCACTTGCGAAAGCTTCATTATTATGGGGATCCATATAACGGAGGAAGTACCAGCTTGAGCCTGCCCACTGAGGCATTGTGTCTGTCTCGCGCTTAGCTTTGCCGCCGCAGCAGGGACAGGTTGTGTTAACCCAATCTGTCATAGTAGCTAAGGGACTTTCACCGTTATCGGTAGGCTCGTAAGATTCTACGTTAGGTAAGAGCAAGGGTAATTCGCTTTCATCTAAGGGAACATAGCCGCACTTCTCGCAGTATACCATAGGAATGGGCTCGCCCCAATAACGCTGACGGGAGAATACCCAGTCACGGAGTTTATAGTTAACCTTAGCTTTACCGATGCCGAGTTCTTCAAGGTGAGCCTTGATTTTTACCTTAGCTTCCTCAACTGTTAAGCCGTCAAGAATACCTGAATTTACCATTATACCTGTCTGGCAATCAGTAAATGCTTCTTTTTCTACGTCGCCGCCCTTAACAACCTCGATGATGGGGAGGTTAAACTTCTTAGCAAACTCCCAGTCACGGGTATCGTGAGCAGGAACAGCCATAATAGCGCCTGTACCGTAGGAAACAAGAACGTAGTCGGAAATAAAGATGGGAATTTCTCTGCCTGTTAAGGGGTTGATAGCTCTTACGCCGTCAATGCAAACACCGGTCTTATCCTTGGCAACCTCTGTTCTTTCGAAGTCACTTTTCTTTGCAGCTTCTGCCTGATATGCTTCGATTTCAGCCATATTACCGATTAAGCCTGCCCAATTCTTGATAGCAGGGTGCTCGGGAGAAATAACCATATATGTTGCGCCGTAAAGTGTATCGGGACGGGTTGTGTAAACTGTAAGCTTCTCGCCTGCTGTTGTGTTGAAGTCAACCTCAGCGCCTTCGCTTCTGCCGATCCAGTTTATCTGGGAAGCCTTAACTCTTTCGGGGTAGTCTACCTCAGCTAAATCGTCAATAAGCTTCTGTGCGTACTCGGTGATTTTAAGCATCCACTGGGACTTAACCTTATGGATAACCTCGCTGCCGCATCTTTCACAAACGCCGTTAACAACCTCCTCGTTAGCTAAAACGCACTTACAGGAAGTACACCAGTTAACGTTCATCTCCTTCTTATAAGCTAAGCCGTGCTTGTAAAGCTGGAGGAAAATCCACTGTGTCCACTTGTAGTAGTCGGGGTCAGTTGTGTTTATTTCGCGGTTCCAGTCAAAGGAAATACCTAAAGACTGAATCTGCTTTTTAAATCTTGCTACGTTATTTTTTGTAACCTCAGCAGGATGGATGTGGTTCTTGATAGCGAAGTTCTCGGTAGGAAGACCGAATGCGTCCCAACCGATGGGATAAAGAACGTTATAGCCCTCTAAGCGGCGCTTTCTGGAGATAACGTCAAGTGCTGTGTAGGGTCTGGGATGACCAACATGAAGACCCTGACCTGAAGGATAAGGGAATTCAACAAGAGCGAAAAACTTAGGCTTTTCGCTATGCTCTTCAGCGTGGAACACGCCTTTTTCTTCCCAAACTTTTTGCCATTTGGGTTCGGTAACTTTGTGATCGTATTTCATAATAATCGATCCTTTCGATTTAATTTATATTATATTCTATATCTACCTTGGTTCCGTCTGACCAGAGTCTGTCAAGATCGTAAAAATCTCGGGACTGCTGAGTAAAGACATGAACCAAAACAGATGCGTAGTCAAGTATAATCCAACCCTCTGAGCGGTAACCTTCAACGGAAACGGGCTCTACACCCTCTTCCTTTAACTTGGCTTCAACACTGTCAGCAAGGGCGTGAACCTGAGTTGAGCTGTTACCTGCGGCGATAACGAAATAATCACCAAGGGAAGTGACCTTTGAAACGTCCAGAACGTTTATATTCTTTGCCTTTTTGTCGTCAAGGCTTTGTGCTATTTTTGTAGCTAATTCAAGTGATGTCATATTTATTCCTTAAATTTTAAATAGTAATTATAGGTATCAAGGGTACCTTCAACTATGGGCAAAGCTTTTTCGGAAAAATCCTTAATTATGCTTCGGGTGTTTACGAATAAGGCTTTTTCTAAGCTGATTTCAGAAGCTTCCCTGATGCTTTGTAATGAGGGGTAGTTTCTATCCTCACTTATTGCGTCGGCAATAAACACAAGCTTTTCAAGCTGTGTCATACTCCCTCTGCCCGTTGTGTGGTTTCTTACCGCATTTATAATTTCCGCGTCTTCTATTTTAAGGTAATTCTTTAAATAAGCGGCGCCTGAAATCTGATGCAGTACCTGAGGACTCAATTTTTCAGAAACAGATAACATTATAGCAGAAAATTCTATGATTTTCAACTGTGTTTCTATAGAAGTATCCTTCATTATATCGTGAAGTAAGGCTGCGATTTCGGTTTTATTCTTATCTCCGCCGTATTTTGCCTGAAGCTCCAAGGCTTTTTTTGCAACAGCAAGGCTGTGGTTATAGCGCTTTTCTTTGAGTAAAGGCTTTATAAGAGCTTTACATTCCTCGGCACTTATGCCCTTTTCAAAGGTCTTGGTGTAAAGGGAATTTTCAAAAATGTACTTAAATACGCTTTTTGTAAGGAGCCTTGCCTTTTTATCCGGGGTGCCTTCCCTTATTTCTGTTGAGGAAGCTTCAAGGTAAGGGATATTTACTATCATACCCTTGAAATTTTCGAAGTGGCTTTTAAGATAATCTAACTGATTATTAAGCCTTTCTTGCGCTTCGCTGCTTCTTTTTGCGGCACAGACGGTTGCTAAGCTTAAAATAACCTCCGGCTTATACCACTTATGAATGGTCAGGAACATATCTTCACCCATACATAAATAAAATTCGGCATCGGGATATATTTCCTTAAGCTTAGTTAAGGTGACGGCTGTGTAGCTTTTTTCACTGCTTTCGGTTTCTATGGTAGAGACCTCGGCGTCGATTCCTTCGTCCATTAAACTGAGCTTTAACATATTTATCCTGTGGTAAGCAGGAACTAAATCCGGTGAAGCTTTATGGGGCGGGTCACCCGTAGGAATTACAAGTATTCTTTGTGGGTTGATAGCTTCTTTAAAGCATTTTAAAATATGTGTGTGACCGATATGCACGGGGTTAAAGGTACCGCCGTAGATAAGAATTTTTTCTTTCATATTATTTCTTAGCCTTGGGAAGAATTATTTTAGGCTCCTTGGGGTGGCGCTTGTATAAAACAAACTTGGAACCGATAACCTGAACAACCTCACAGTTAATGCATTCAGCTAAATATTCGGCAGCGTCCCTGGGAGAAACGGGAGAAGTTTCCACTAAAACTTTGCCCTTGATAAGCTCTCTTGCCGTGATAGCATCACGTGTGCTTGTTACAATTTCGTCTGTCATACCGCCTTTGCCGATCATAATGATTGTTTCCATATCGGCGGCAAGACCTTTTAAATAAGCTCTCTGTTTGCTTGTAAGCATATATTTGCTCCTTTATTTACGTAAATATTCCTTTAATCTATCCTCTAATATTCTGAGGGCTACGCCGCGGTGGGATACCGCATCCTTTTCCTCAGGGCTCATTTCGGAAAAGCTGTGCTTTCCGTACATAAAGATGGGGTCATAGCCAAAGCCGCCCTCGCCTTTACATTCATAGCCTATTTTACCGTAGCATTTGCCTTCCACTTCAATAACGTCGCCGTTTGGGAATACGCAGGCTATGGCAGCCACAAAATAAGCGGTGCGCTTATCATCGGGCACGTCCTTCATTTTCATAAGAACGGTTTTCTTGCGCTGACCTTTGGGTGCGTACCTTGCGGTTCTTACGCCGGGCTCGCCGCCAAGTGCATCAATACAAAGTCCGCTGTCGTCAGCAATTGAGGGTAAGCCTGTTTCAAGGCAGGCGGACTTAGCCTTAACGTAAGCGTTTTCAATAAAGGTTTCGCCGTTTTCTTCTACTTCACTAAGCTGTGCTTCAATAAGCTCAATGTCAAGGGGTTCTAAAATGCGCCTGAATTCCTCGATTTTATGTTTATTATGTGATGCTATTACGAACTGCATTTTCATTTCCTCTGTTATTTCTCTCTTGTGAATAAAGCCTCGGTAAAGTCCTTTGCGTCAAAGGGCTGTAAATCGTCAACCTTTTCACCTACACCGATAAATTTAACGGGTAAATTAAGCTCTGCCCTGATGGGAATAACAACACCGCCCTTGGCTGTGCCGTCCGGCTTAGTGAGAACAATACCCGTAATTTCAGTTACGCTGTTAAATTCGCGTGCCTGATTAACTGCATTCTGACCTGTTGTAGCGTCAAGAACAAGTAAAATTTCCTTGTCGCAACCGGGAAGAGATTTATCGATAATTCTTGATATTTTTGCAAGCTCGTCCATTAAGTTCTTCTTGTTGTGAAGTCTGCCTGCTGTGTCGCAGATAACAACGTCGCATTTTCTTGCCTTAGCTGCGGCAATGGTGTCAAACACTACGGATGCAGGGTCGCTGCCCTCTGCGTGCTTGATAATGGGAACTCCTGCCCTATCCGCCCAAACCTCCAGCTGTTCTATGGCTGCTGCACGGAAGGTATCCGCCGCACCTAAAATAACGGACTTACCCTCGCTTTTAAGCTTGGAAGCAATTTTACCGATGGAGGTTGTTTTACCTACGCCGTTAACGCCTATAACAAGGATAACGGAAGGCTTTGTTTCAAGCTTTAACTGCTCGCCGCCTGAAATCATACCCTCGGTAACATCCTTAAGGACTGTCATAATCTCATCAGGATTTTTAATGCCCTGCTCTTTTACTTTTTTTCTTACCTCGTCACAGATTTTTTCAGCTGTTGTAACGCCAACGTCACCCATAACAAGAAGCTCCTCCAGCTCCTCGAAAAGGTCCTCGTCAATTTTAGTAAAGGAGTTAAGCATCATACTGATCTGACCTGAGATGCTGTCCCTGGTTTTCTTTAAACCTTCTTTTAATTTGTCAAAAAATCCCATAATATAACCTATCTGAATATTTTTATTATTGTGTTTTGCCTTTATTAAGAGGCATCGGACTCTATTTTGTTAATTTCCTCGCGGTTTTTAAGCTCAAGAACCTTGGATACACCGTCATCC
>JAGBID010000051.1 GCA_017935165.1 Clostridia bacterium | reverse complement strand
CCCCGAAGGTAAGGTTACTGCCATACTTTCAAGGCGTGAAGCTCAGGAAAAATGTATGGCAGAATACATAAGTAAATTATCTCCGGGTGATATTATAGACGCTAAAGTAACGCACCTTGAATCCTTCGGTGTATTTGCCGATATAGGTTGCGGAATAATATCACTTTTACCTATTGACCTTATTTCAGTCTCAAGAATAAACCATCCTAAAGAGCGCTTCAGTGTAGGAATGAATATAAAAGCCGTCGTGCAGAATAAAGATAATGGCAGAATAACCCTTTCTCAAAAAGAACTTTTAGGCACGTGGAAGGAAAATGCTGATAATTTTTCACCGGGAGAAACTGTTGCCGGGCTTATACGCAGCATTGAAAATTACGGAGTTTTCGTGGAGCTTGCTCCAAACCTTGCAGGTCTTGCGGAATATAAAGAGAATGTTAGTACAGGTCAGCAGGCAAGCGTTTATATTAAAAGTATAATTCCTTCACGAATGAAAATAAAACTGATAATAATTGAAACCTTTGAACACAAATATACGCCTTTGCCGCTTAAATATTATAAATCATCCGGACATATCGATAACTTTTGTTATTCTCCCAAAGAGTGCAGTAAGATTATTGAAACTAAATTTGCATAAAAGTAAGCCATATACGAAATTCCGTATATGGCTTTTTTCAGTTGACCTTTTCAAAAATAGATTTCACAAGCTTTGCTCGTCTTTCAGAAACTTCTTCGGTTTTATAGCTTTCTTTTATTGCCGCATCGCTTAATGAATCAGTATATTTATTCAGTTCGTATTTATCGATACCTGATAACAAACCAATTGATAAACCTATCCTTACAAAAGAAACGCATTTTAAGAATTCATCATAGCTTATGCTCATAGCGTTTTTTAGCAAAAATACAGCTTCTTTGATACTATTGGTCATCACTTCATCGTTTTTAAGGAAATTTCTTTCGCTTAACTCACCATTAACAAGAGTATAAATAACCTTTTCAAGATTTTCTATACTCTCTTCTTCGCTGATACCTGCAGTTAAAACGTTCTTGATTTCATAAACACTGTCACTTTTTCTGATGTTTCCTATTAATATACCAAACATACGCATATTTTCCGCGTAGCTTTTCAGCTCTTCGGTATACTCAAGACAGGGTAAGTGTAAACAAGCTGAAGCTTCAAAGCCTGTTCCGCATTTATATATATCCGAAAACAGATATCCGTATTCATCATTAAAAGCTAAAGGTAATTCCGCACAAATAATGTCATCGTAATAAACGACCTTATTATATGCATCCTTTAAGTTATCACCCCATAAATTACTTTTAATTTCTATTTGAGAATCACTGTTAATTAAAATGCTTAAGTTTTCTGATTTATCGAAAAAGACACCGACACCTTCGTTATTTTCTTTGTTTTTTTCGTTCAATATATTTTTCTCTATAAGCCTTGCAAGCTCGTTTTCGCTGATAAGCGCAGCATCCTTATAGATAAGCTTACTGTTAAGCAGTCTCGACCTTAGCGAAATATACTGCATCATATTTGTAAGCAACTCGCATTTTTGCGCTGTGCTCATTTTTTCTTCAAAGGGATAGCTTTTTATATTTCTTTTAAGGCTCACTTTTGAAGAAAGAACTATATTATCATTTATGTTATTCGGCATAATCATCCCTCTTATCTCTTTTTTCAAGCTCTTTTATTTCATCCCTGAGTATTGCTGCATCTTCATATCGCTCTTCTTTTACAGCAATCTCAAGAAGTCTCTTTTTTGCTTCATTTAAAGATAAGCTTGAAACAGCAATTGCATTATTTCTATAAACGGGGACCAATGCCTGGTTTTTACCATGAACTCTGCCTTTATATGTCACATGACCAAGCTTTCTTTTAATTTCCTCTTCAATTATGTCACTGAAAACCTCAAAACAAAAAGCGCAGCCTGTTTTTTTATTTATTTTTATATCCTCCTTCACTGTACCGCAAAAAGGACATATTCCGTCTTTATAATAATCTTTTTCATATTTACTTTCGGATTTAACGCTCATAAATATTCAACTCCGTATTTTAACGATTATTGCTATCACCGCATAGTTATTATACTTGCATAAAATTAAAAGTCAATAAAGCATTTATTAAATATCTGTAACACTTTTTTATATTTGCCATAATATATAGTGTAAATTGAAAGGAGGCATTTTTATGTGCGGTAATTCTTGTTTTGGCGGTTGTTCCTGGATTATTATTATCATTCTCATTCTTCTCTGCTGTGGTAACGGCTTTGGCGGTAACGATTATAATAACAATAATTGTGGCTGCAACAACTGCGGCTGTTAAGACCAAAATAAAAAAGGTGCGCCGTTTATCGGCGCACTCTTTTTATTATTCAAGGTTTAAACCTTCAGGAATTATTAACACAGGCTCTTCCCCTTCCTTTTGAATACATCTAAGCATTCCGTAAGGAGTAGGCATTTCCGCTGTTGCTTCCTTTAAGCCTATTAATGATGGTGATAATTTTACTTTGCCGAAATTTTCTTTCAGCATTTCAAATCCCATCAATGCTTTAGGAAGTGAATATGCAGGTGTACCGCCCCATGCGTGGCTGTGGTCAAAAACATAAGTGGGGTTCGGCTTATAGAAGCCTTCCACCAATCCTTTGTTACACTCTTTAACAGGCTCATACCATTTTTCCAGCAGCTTTAAAGTATATTTGTCTCGAAGTCCGTGTTTATATATCGCTTCAAAAAGGAAATGTGTAAAATAAGGCTGAACAATACCGAGAGAATCATCATTCATTACTCTTTCGAGGAGTCTTACTGAAGTTTCTTCGTCACAGACATCATAATACGCAGCAAGGATATTTGCATGCTTTCTGTAATAACGTTTTTCTACGTTCTGAGGCATGTAATATGCTATCAGCTTTTCGTCTGTAGGTGTATTTAAGCCTTCAAAATATAAATCCTTATCTTTATCATAAAGAAGCTGATTAATTGCGATTTTCAGTTTTTCTGCCTTATTTAAAGAGTCCTCCGCCATACCTTCTTCATTCAAAAGACTATAAATTTTTGATGCATAAATAAGAGCGCCGTAATAGAACATATTAAGGCAGGTTTGTCCTAAAGCTTTAGGCGGATGGTGAAGAGATATATCATCAATATACACCCAATCAATAAACATATAATCCTGAGGACTTTCAATTATACCGTTTTCACCGATATACGTTTCAAAAAGCGATAAAAGAAGCATTAGGGCGCTTTTACAGTACTTAAGCATTTCCTTATTTCCTGTAAACATATAGGTATCATAAAGCATTCTGACCCAGATAAGGCTATATGTAGTGTGGAACATTTTTCCGCCGTTATGAGTAATAACATCCGCTGTTCTCATTACATCAAACTCGGAAAGTCTCATATCGCCAAAGGTAAAGGCTGTCATAAGGGACTCTATGTAATAATCACCTGTACAGGCAAGAGGCTCAGTGTGACGTGGACTGTCCAGATGAATGTACTGACGGCAGTATTTTAACGTATGAGAACAAACTCTAAATACCTCGTTTAGAGTTTCATCACTTGTTACCGTTTTAGCTTCAACTGTAACGGGATAATAAGCTGTTATGAAAGCAGGCTCTATAACAGCTTCTTTTTTCGATTCACTTACTATCTTAAGCAAAAATCCGCCTGCACTGTGCATTTTAAAACCACGGTACTCACTATTCTTAACAAATACATAGTTTTCTTCAGTACCCTCGTCGTTAAGCTCATAGCAATTAAGCTTAATATTTATTTTACCCTCTGTTTTTACTTTCAGATAAATGTATCCGGCATAAATCATATCAAAAGGTAAGTTTACAATCTTTTCTTCAAAGGGCTTAATATTAATTACATTATCATCGGGCACAAGCAGCTTTTCGCGCCTTACCGGTATTAACGAATCCTTTGCGTGCCATATATTATTTATTTCCTTGGCGTTTACATAAGCATCCTCACAAGTGCTGTTATCAAAAGCACGTGGCTTATAATAGTAAAGATTTCTTCTTGCAAGCCAGGAACTATCTGTATATATCAGCTTTTTAGTACCGTCCTCAAATACCAGCTCCGCTGTAAGCATAAATCCGCCGTGACCAACTGAATAATCAAGTATCTCAGTAGGTCCGAGCTTTACCCTTGCAAAAAAGCTGAGATAATGAGCATCAAGGTCTAAGCTTAAATTTAAAGCATAATAATTATCCCTTGCTTTATCGTTACCTAAAAAATCACCGCCAACGTTTACGGGACCTGTGGCTATTGTTTCACCGTTTAAATAAAGCTGGAATTCGGTATCGCCTGAAAAGCGAAGATGTGCTTTAATTACCTTTTTGCAAAATGAATAATCCTTTTTAAATTCGGCAACAGTAAAATTTTTCGGATCATCGTTACCGCATTTAGAATAGTTTGTAGTCTGGTATTCAGGGTACTTATTTTCAGGGAGCCAAATCCATTTTTCTAAATTGTTCATTTTATACCTCTTAGAATTTTATTCTCAGTTTTGCTTTTTTAGCTGTTTCAAAGGGAACCTTATAATATTTAATGATTGGTGAAAGTTTTAATCCGTCAATTTCAGTTAAACCTTCAGCATATTCAAGAACATCATCCGAAGGTTCGCAGTAAATTATATCGCCGTCACGGTAAATTCCGTTACTGTCTTTCTTAATTTCACCTTCAGTAAGAGCAAAAAGAAGCTCTTTATTCTCGTTTATATACGCAAGACCTTCAGATAAACGCATACTGCAGCAGAAATAAGCTTCGTCCATATGTATGTAAAGGTAATTTTCATCGTTTTCTTTACAGACAATAGTATCAGGTCCTGCACCGCCGTTACTGCGCTGAGCAGTTGCAAGCCCGTTATGATAAATTCTTGCGGCATATACTCTGTAATTTTCATCATTAGTTATTTTATAAAGCTCGGTAGAAACCATCAATGAATCCACGATTGCGCAAGGCTCTGTCCAGGAATCGGGCCTGCCCCACCAATTTAAATTCTGGTAGGTGTAGGTCATACCGCCGTAATTTACGTAGAGGTCAAATATTCTCTTGGCGCCCTCAAGGTATTTTTCTTCCTCCGTACATTTATACATACGAAGCATACCTCTTGCAGCGGTTAAGGAACAGTGAGTCTGAGCGCCAAGCTTAACTATATCAATACCAAGGAAGGTATTAATCATCTCGTCGGCAAGTTCTCTGATTTCATTACTGCCAATAACTTTGTATGCGTGAGATACACCGTCAATACTCATAAAAGCACAGCCGATATCGCTTGATAAATCCCACTTACCTATGTATTTACCGCTGCTGCCGCTTACTCCGCCCTCTGCGCTCTTTTCACGGATAATAGGATAAGTATTAAATTTGCCCTTTATAGGCACATACAAGCCTTCTATAATACTTTTAATAAGTTCCAGTGATAATTCGTCGCCAAAAACTTCGTAATGCTCACACAAACCACGTAAAAACCAGGAATGACCCGACAGCTGCTCTTCCCTTATGTAGTTTTCTTCCTTATAAACAGGGCCGAAATAAAGCTTTTCGTTGAGTTTGTTTTTTATTACACCAAGCATTTCTTCCATACAAGGAACTTTTTTACCCATAGCTTTATAAAGACTTACAAATGAAAGCAAAGCTCTGCCTTCCTTATCACCATACCAATCATAATCCATAGGTGAAAAAACTTCGCCTATCTGATAATAAGGCTCACAAAGTCTTTTGTAGTTTAAATTAAGCCTTTCGTTAATCTCTTTTTCTGTAATTACAATTTTCATATTATTCTTCCGGTATTATCATTTTCTGAAGCGTTCTGATTTTTTCTTCATATTTTTTTACTTCTTCAATACGGTTATCATAAATAACCTTTGTGGATTTTTCAATAAGCTCGTTATGTGCTTCACAGGAGAACAAATTTTTAAGCTCACGTATTTTATTTTGGTCACAATCAAGCATATCCTTTGTAAATGCCGCGCAATTAAGGTAACCGAATATACCTGAAATTCTTGTCCATGCGTCAAAATAATCGTGCATTAACCTTTCATTATCATAATCCTTTGAAATATATTCTATATACTTTAAGAAATTCTCTTTTTCTTCACCTTCAAGAAGAGTATGGTTTTCAAAGTCAAAAGTATAAGGGATAATCTCAACTGAAATCTCATCCCCTATATTCATCATAGTCATATAGCCGTAATTCCAAGAGGGAATATTACCATTTTCAGGGAAATAGAAATTGCCCATACTGTAAATAATGGGAGCACCTTCATAATATTCCCATCCCTGAGGACAATGTGTGTGCATTGCTACAACAGCTTTCGCTCCTATATCAACAAAATGGCGGTACAGTTCAACCTTTCTTGGGGATGGATAAGGATTATGTTCATTTCCGCCATGGAAGAAAATAATCGGAATCATATTTTCTTTTAATGCTGTTTTTATTGCCCTTGTAACTCTTCCCAGCTGATAGCCTGCTGAACCCGATTTATTAAGCTCTGCTATACCGTATTCGTTTTCACAAACACAGAATACTGCCACCTTCTTTTCTCCATCATCAAAAATAACAGGCTTGTAAGCTTCGTCAATATTGTCGCCCGCACCTGCATAGAGGTAGCCTTTTTCTTTAAGAATCCTTACTGTGTTTTTATATGCAGCATCACCAAAATCATAAAGATGGTTATTTGCAAGTCCTAAAGCTGTTGGCTTTAAAACGTCAATAAAATTCATAAAACTTTCATCGGAAATAAGGTTAGGACCTGTTTTTACTATTGGTGTATAATCCTCTTTATTTCCCATTATGTTTTCAAGATTAATAATACTGAAGTCTGCTTTTTTAAATACTTCAGCAGTATTTTTCATAATGTTATAAGCTCTTTCCCTTGTAATGAGACCTTCTATATAATTAAAAGAAACGTCTGCACCGAATAATATTTTCATAATTTCTCTCCTTTTTTTAATTTTCTTTATAATTTTCATCTTTGAAGCGCTTTAAATAAAATATTTCACCTGATGCTCCGTGAATACCTATTTTACTGAAACCGCATTTTTCGTAAAGCGACTGTCCTCTTAAATTAGCAACGTGAGTGATTAAAGTTATTCCGCCTTTATTTTTGCTTTTAGCATAATTTTCAGCATATGTCATTAGCTGATATCCGATGCCTTTTCCCTTCATATGTTCGGCAACTGCTATACCCAATTCAGGGATAAGCGTATCCATTCCCATAAGAAATACGTAACCCAGCATTTCTTCCGCTTCAAGTGCTATAAAATATTTTATATTTTCAGCCTCTCCGTCAAAGAACTTCATAGTACTTTTAAAGTTTCCGTCGCCTCGGTTGAAAAATGCACGGGATTCACCCTTCATATTCTGAAAAAACACTTTGACCTTTTCTTTATCCCGGAGTTGCATTTCACGAATTAACACATAACCACCTCTTTACCAATATAAAGTAATAATATCATAAAAATCAAAATGTTTCAATACGAGAAAATTTATACTTTCAAAAAACTATTGATTATTCTAAAAATCCATTTATAATAAATGTATCACAAATAAAGGACTGATTATATGGATATAAATACTTTATTAAAAGGAATTGACTGTTCCTGCGGAAAAAAGCACAGCTGTGATATAGGTGCTGTTTACATTGAAAAAGACGCCGCTAAAAGACTTGTTAAGCTTACTGAAAGCTACAACAGTATTTTACTTGTTGCGGATGAAAACACCTATAAAGCAGCGGGCATTAAAGTAAAAAATGAAATAGCGTCAAAAATTTATAAAGAGGTTGTTTTCCCCGGAAACACACTGCTTATACCAAATGAAACAGCTATTGAAAGAGTAACCAAAAGCTTAGAAAGCATTGACCTGATAATCGGTATAGGCTCAGGTGTTATTCAGGACCTTTGCAAATATGTTTCTTTCAACTCAGGCATTCCTTACTTTATTGTTGCCACTGCACCCTCTATGGACGGCTATGCGTCAAGCGGTGCAGCTATGATAACAGGCGGTATGAAGGTTACATATTCAGCAAAAGTGCCTGACGCCATAATTGCCGATACTGAAATTTTAAAGGATGCCCCGCTGGAAATGATAAAAGCGGGTT
>JAGBID010000050.1 GCA_017935165.1 Clostridia bacterium | reverse complement strand
GGAGCGACGAGCTTATAAGAAGGTTTGGCATAACTCCAAAAAACTCTGTTTTTGAAGGTTATGAAAGCTTACTTCCATTCTGGAATGATGCTATTTTAAGAGCAGACGAAGATAACATAGACCTTTTAAGCGAAGGTGTACTGCTTTACTCTTTAAGCAAACTTAAGAAAAATGATAATAAATACAAAAATCTTATTTCCTTTGTTTTAAATTATATGGAAGATCATTTTACTGAGCATGACCTTACTTTAAGCAAAGTTTCAAATGAAGCGGGATATAACTCCAAATATCTCTCACATTACTTTAAAACCGAATTCGGTATGACCTTTTCCGAATACTTAAGACTTTTAAGAATTAAGCACGCGGTAATGTTGATAGAAAACGGCGTTACCTCCGTAAAAAATGTAGCAATTCTTTCAGGCTTTTCAGATCCTTTATATTTTTCCAAGGTATTTACTGAAGAAATAGGTATTTCACCCAGCAGCTTTATAAAGCAGGATAGAACAAAAACAGCAGAGCTTTAACTCTGCTGTTTTCTGTATATTAAAGTTTTAAAACGTCTGCATCTGTTATAAGGTGGAAGCCTGCGTTTTCCAAAGCAGCCTCTGCCTTAGCATTATCAGCAACACGGAGAACAACGTAGGCATGCTTCTCTGTTCTTGCCATAAATGCATAAAGATATTCTACGTTTATTGCGTTTTCGTCAAGCACCTTTAAAGCTTTTGAAAGCTTACCGGGAGCGTCACCGATTTTAACACCTACAACGTCGGTTGTTCTTAAAAGATAACCTTCATCGGAAAGAGTTTTGAGTGCTGTGTCGTTATCATTAACGATAAGACGGAGGATACCGAATTCCTGAGTATCGGCAATTGATAAAGCACGGATATTAACTTCGTGCTTTGCAAGTGTCTCTGTAATATCAACAAGAGCACCCTGCTTGTTCTGAACAAATATTGTTAACTGCTTTAATGACATAGTACCTTCTCCTCTCAATCGTGTAATTTACGTTTATCGATAACTCTTACAGCCTTGCCTTCACTTCTTGTAATGCTCTTAGGCGGTACAAGGTGAACAGCGGGGTTAATGCCGAGCATTGTCTTCATAGCACCTGCAAGGGACTTTTCAAGAGCTGTAACACCGCTGACTGTATCAGTAAACTGCTCGGGATTCATTTCAACGTTAATATCAAAGGTATCGTTATTATTCTTACGGTCAACGATAATCTGATAGTTAGGCTGATAGCCTTCCTTAAGAAGAACTGTTTCGATCTGGCTGGGGAATACGTTAACGCCACGAATGATCATCATATCGTCACTTCTGCCCATAGGCTTGCTCATCTTAATAAAAGTTCTGCCGCAGGAGCACTTTTCACGCTTAAGAACACAGATGTCGCGTGTACGGTAACGAAGTAAAGGGAATGCTTCCTTATCAAGAGCTGTAAATACAAGCTCACCTTTGCTGCCTTCAGGAAGAACTTCGCCTGTATCGGGGTCAATAATTTCAGCTAAGAAGTGGTCTTCATTAATATGCATACCTGTCTGTTCTTCACATTCGAAAGAAACTCCGGGACCGCTGGTTTCAGTAAGACCATAAATATCGTAAGCTTTTATACCAAGAGTGGATTCAATGCCTCGGCGCATCTCTTCTGTCCAGGGTTCAGCACCGAAAATACCTGCCTTAAGAGGAATCTGATCGGGTGTATATCCCTGCTCCTTTAATGTTTCACCGATGTATGCTGCATAAGAAGGAGTACAGCAAAGTATTGTGGCATTTAAGTCCATCATAAACTGAATCTGACGTTCTGTGTTGCCTGAGGACATAGGGAGTGTAAGGCAACCAACTTTATGGGAACCGCCGTTAAGACCGGGACCGCCTGTGAAAAGGCCGTAACCGTACGCAACCTGACAAACATCCTCGTTTGTACCGCCAACTGCTACAATTGCACGAGCGCAGCAATCCTCCCAAAGATCAATGTCCTTCTGTGTGTAGAATGCAACTACTCTTCTGCCTGTAGTACCTGAAGTAGACTGAATTCTTACACATTCGCTGAGAGGTTTTGCAAGCAATCCGTAGGGATATGCATCGCGAAGATCGCTTTTTGTAAGGAAAGGTAAAAGATGGAGATCCTCAATACCGTGGATATCCTCAGGCTTTACGCCCTTTTCGTCCATAAGATTGCGGTAATACTCCACATTCTCATAAACGTGCTTTACCTGCTTTACAAGTTTTTCTGATTGAAGCTTTTTAATTTCTTCAACCGGCATGGTTTCAATTTCTTTTTGGTAGTAACGCTTTACCATTAAATTGTTCGCTTCCTTTTATATAGATTTATGCCGAACCGTCGGCAAGGATTTATGAATTATAACCTAAGTTAAAAGCAATTTTGTTCATCTCTACAAATTTGGGTGCAACTGTATTCTCTATTGCTTTAATCCAATTATCGTAAGGTATATCAAAATACTTTGCTGCTCTGCCCATAAGCACGATGTTAACAGCCTTGCTGGAGCCTGCCTGCTCTGCGAAGGTTAAAGCATCAAGACCTTCAACCTGAAGGCCTTTTGCTGTAAGCTCGCTTAAAACATCAGTGGGATATTCTGCCGCACCAATAATTACGGGCATAGGATCGATTTCCTGGGTGTTAACAACTATCTTACCATCCTTTTTAAGGTAGGAAGCATATCTTGCAGCTTCTAACTTTTCAAATGAGATGATAATGTCCGCTTCGCCTTCAGTGATAATAGGAGAATAAACCTTATCGCCGTATCTTACGTATGTAACAACACTGCCACCGCGCTGACTCATACCGTGAACTTCACTAACTTTAACGTCGTAGCCTTCGTCCATAAGAAGTCTGCCAAGAAGTTTACTTGCAAGTAAGCTTCCCTGACCGCCTACGCCAACTATCATAACACTTTTAGTTTTCATAGTACTTTCCTCCTATCACTCAATAGCGCCAAATGCGCAAAGCTGGTTACATACACCGCAGCCTACACAGAGAGTAGCATCAATTCTTGCCTTGCCGTCCTTCATGCTGATTGCAGGACAACCAAGAGTCATACATCTCTTACATGACTTACACTTATCACTTACAACCTTCAAGGGTTTTTCGTGTTTAACGTACTTTAAAAGCACACAGGGACGGCGGGAGATAATTACGGAAGGCTCAGCAATACTGAGCTCTTCTTTTATGACCTTCTCGGTTCCTTTTAAATCGTAAGGGTCAACTACCTTTACACGATTAATGCCAAGAGCCTTACAAAGAGCCTCTAAGTCAACTTTAGCTGCGGGGTCACCTTTAATGTTATAACCCGTTGTGGGATTCTGCTGATGACCTGTCATACCTGTAATGGAGTTATCGAGAATAATAACTGTTGAGTTAGTTGCGTTATATGCTATATTTACTAAACCTGTCATACCTGAATGCATAAAGGTTGAATCACCGATAACAGCAACAGACTTTTTCTCTGACTCCTCTTTTCTTGCTAAGTTAAAACCGTGAAGACCTGAAATGGAAGCACCCATACAGAGTGTGGAGTCAAGGGCTGTTAAGGGGGCAACCGCACCTAAAGTATAGCAACCAATGTCGCCTAAAGCTGTGATCTTGTTTTTGGAAAGAACATAGAATAAGCCACGGTGAGGACAGCCTGCACACATCATGGGAGGACGTGCAGGAATAAAGGAATCTGCAGAAACTGACTCTGTTTTCTCTAAATCAAATGCATCCTTAATAGTTTTCTGGGAGAATTCACCTAAAATGGAGAAAACTTCCTTACCTGTAACCTCAATGCCTAAAGTCTTAACGTGGTTTTCGATAATGGGGTCAAGCTCCTCGATAACGTAGAGCTTTTTAACCTTTGAAGCAAATTCTTTAATAAGCTTATCAGGCAGAGGATTGGGCATACCTATTTTAAGTACACTTACGCTGTCGCCTAATACTTCCTTAACATACTGATAAGAGCAGCCTGAAGTGATAATACCGATTTCCTCGCTGTTCATTTCTGCTTTATTATAGATACAGTCGTTAGCAAAATCAGCAAGCTTGTTTGTTCTTTCCTCTACAAAGGGGTGACGCTTGATAGCGTTACCGGGCATCATTATGTACTTCTGAGGATTCTTTACATAGTCCTTTAATACTGCAGGCTCAGCAGCTGCTGTTTCAACAACAGACTGGCTGTGTGCAATTCGTGTGCACATACGAAGAAGTACGGGTGTATCAAACTTTTCACTAAGCTCAAAAGCAGACTTGGCAAAATCATAAGCTTCCTGAGAATCAGCAGGCTCAAGCATAGGAATTTTGGATGCAATTGCATAGTGGCGGCTATCCTGCTCATTCTGTGAGGAGTGCATTGCAGGGTCATCTGCTACACATATAACCATACCGCCGTTAACGCCTGTATAGGAAAGTGTGAAGAGAGGATCAGCAGCAACGTTAAGACCAACGTGCTTCATAGCGCAGGCGCTTCTTGCACCTGCTAAGCTTGCACCGAAAGCAACCTCGCATGCAACCTTCTCGTTAGGTGCCCACTCACTGTGGATATCATCGTATTTTGATAAAAATTCAGTAATTTCGGTTGAGGGTGTACCGGGATAACTGGATACAACACCGAGACCGCCATCGTGAAGACCGGCGGAAACAGCCTGATTACCGATCATAAGCTTTTTCATAATTCAACCTTCTTATAATTATATTAATAAATATTTGTGCAGTTTAAGTGAATAAATTAAGATTTATTCTGTGCATCAACAAGGCCGTCCGCACCGTACATTTTACGAAGCTTGGGCTTTTCGATTTTGCCTGTAGGGTTACGGGGAACATCCGCAAAAATTATCTTTCTGGGTCTCTTGTAACGGGGAAGCTTCAGGCAGAATTCGTTTACCTCCTCCTCTGTGCACTCAACGCCGGGCTTAACTTCAATAATTGCTGCAGCAATTTCGCCAAGGCGTTTATCAGGAAGACCGATAACAGCAACGTCCTTGATTTTGTTAAAGCCTGAAAGGAAGTTTTCTATCTGTACGGGATAGAGGTTTTCACCGCCTGTGATGATAACGTCCTTCTTACGGTCAACAAGGTAAATGAAACCTTCTTCATCCTGCATAGCCATATCACCTGTGTAAAGCCAGCCATCCTTTAAAGTATCAGCTGTAGCTTTTTCGTCGTGATAATAGCAGGTCATAACACCGGGACCCTTTAAGCAAAGCTCACCAACATCACCCTGGGCAACTGTCTCGCCCTCAGGAGAAACAATTTTAACTTCCCAACCGTAACCGGGAACGCCGATAGCACCAACCTTGTGTACGTTTTCAATACCAAGGTGAACGGCACCCGGACCGATAGATTCGGAAAGGCCGTAGTTTGTATCGTACTGCTGATTGGGGAAAATTTCAAGCCAATGCTTGATAAGACTCTGGGGAACGGGCTGAGCACCAATGTGCATAAGTCTCCACTGAGAAAGCTCGTAGTCCTTAAGGTCAATTTCACCGCGCTCAATAGCGTTTAAAATATCCTGAGCCCACGGAACAAGAAGCCATACTATAGTACACTTTTCGTCACTTGCGGTTTTTATTATATTTTTAGACTGTGCACCCTTTAAGATAACAGCTTTGGAACCTGTTATTAAGCTGCCAAACCAGTGCATCTTAGCACCTGTGTGGTATAAAGGAGGGATGCAGAGGAAGCAATCGTCTTTTGTCTGATTGTGGTGTTTCTGCTCTACGCGGCAGGAATGAATCAGGCTTTCGTGATTATGTAAAATAGCCTTTGGGAAACCTGTTGTACCTGATGAGAAGTAGATTGCAGCATCGTCACTTTCCTCAAGCTGGCACTCAGGGAATATACCTGAGCACTCGGAAATAAGGTCGTTATAATCATCTGCAAACGCAGGGCAACCTGCACCTAAATAAATAAGGGTAGTTTTCTCGCTTATTTTATCAGCAACTGCCTCTACACGTCCGATAAACTCAGGTCCGAAAATAAGAACGTCAGCTTCAGCAAGCTTTACACAATAGTCGATTTCATCAGGTGAATAACGGTAGTTAAGCGGCACTGCCAAAGCACCTGTTTTTAAAATACCGAAGTAAACGGGAAGCCAATCAATACAGTTCATAAGAAGAATGGCAACCTTCTTACCCTTACCTATGCCGTGCTGTGTAAGCATATTTGCAAGGCGGTTAGCCTTCTCGTTAAATACTGCCCACGTAATCTCACGTCTGTAAGAACGAACACGGTGAGTAGGCTCAACAAGCTCGTACTCGTGCCAGGTCATTTTTCTTGTTTCAGGCTGGTCAGGGTTGATTTCAACCAGTGCAACATCCTGAGCGTACTCCCTTGCATTTCTTTCAAGCAAATGAACGATAGTCATTACAAATTTACACCTTTGCCCTCGCAAAGGCTCTCCAATATATGAAACCCAAGCGGTTTCTTAATCTTTTTCAAAACATACCTTCAAAAATGGAAGATAGTTGATATTTTATCACTTTAAAGCGCGTAAGTCAATGCTATTACACAAAATAAATAGAATTTTTTGATTGTTTTGCAAGATATTGTACTTTCCGAAAAATAAAGCTCCCCCGATTGTAGCACCCTCCGTAAGGAAGGTGCCACAGTTATATTCGCCTTGCGGCGAGTTATATTGCTTCGCAGTTATATGATGCTTCGCATCGTGATATTGTCCTACGGACAGTTAAGAGGCGAATATAATATCACTGAAACCGCAAGGTTTCAATATCACTTTTGCTGTTAGGCAAAAATATCACTGCAAACGATAGTTTGCAATATCACTTTATCTGCCGAGAAAGATATTATTTATTTTCGGCAAGTATTTGCCTTTTTCAAAGTATATAACCCACTATGACACTTTCAGTTCCGAAAAGTGTCATTTCTATTTATATTGAAAAACGGAGACAACTTCTTTACGAAGTGTCTCCG
>JAGBID010000049.1 GCA_017935165.1 Clostridia bacterium | reverse complement strand
TCGGGCTCAACTATAACGGGTTCCTCAATTTCAGGCTCTACAATAACAGTTTCTTCAATCTCGGGCTCTGCGATAACGGGCTCCTCAATCTCGGGTTCTGCGATAACAGGTTCCTCAATTTCGGGCTCAACTATAACGGGTTCCTCAATTTCAGGCTCTACAATAACAGTTTCTTCAATCTCGGGCTCTGCGATAACGGGCTCCTCAATCTCGGGTTCTGCGATAACAGGTTCCTCAATCTCAGGCTCTGCGATAACGGGTTCCTCAATCTCAGGTTCTGCAATTGCATTTATGGCAGCGATTCTTTCTGCGGATTCGGCGGAAGTCTCAAACCTTCTGCTGGGTCTGAAGCCGTTTATAAAGGGCAGGGCGATATCTTCCTTTTTAGGTTCGATAAACTCAGGCTCTTTTACTTCAGGTTCCTCAGGGATAAGCTCCTCAATGACCGGCTCCTCAACAATCGGTTCTGAGATTTCAGGTTCAATTATTACAGGTTCGATAATTTCAGGTTCCTCAATAATAGGTTCAACAATTACGGGTTCTACGAATTCGGGTTCAAACTCGGGAATTTCAGGCTCGATTATTACGGGTTCTTCCAAAACGGGTGTGATTACAGGCTCTATGGTAACAGGAACTGCTTCTGTTATAAGCTCCTCTGCAGCAGCTGTCTCCTCTGCAGCAGCTGTCTCCTCGGTAGGAGCTTCCTTCTCTGCATCTTCCTCTGCTTCTGCCTGCAACGCTTTTATTGCGTCCAGATTGGATGGTCTTACACCTCTGCGGCGACGTCTTGACATACCGCCTATAAAGGGTAAGGCTGCTTTCTCCTCAGAAGGCGCTTCAATTTCCGGTTCAACAAAAGCAGGTTCTTCGGTAATTACAGGTTCCTCTATAATAGACTCTGTAATTTCAGGTTCTTCTATATTAACTTCTGCTGCTTCAGGCTCTATGGTAACAGTTTCCTCAATTACGGGTTCAATGACAGGAATTTCGGGTTCAACAAAGACAGATTCTTCCAAAACGGGTGCGATTACGGGCTCTTCTATGATTGGAGTTTCCATGGATACAGGTTCTTCAATTACAGAGGGATTGTTCTCCATTTCCTCATTGGCAGCTGCCTGCATTGCTCTTATAGCTTCAATATTGGAGGGACGTGTACCTGCACCTCTGCGGCGGCGCCTTGATGCAGCAGGGGACTGAGCTCTTACAGCAGGCTCCCTTTTGATTGCAAAACTGTTTACGTTTTCGCTTTCGTTAAGACTTCTACCGCATTTAACGCAGGTATAAGCAAATTCGCTGACGGTAAATCCGCAATGTGGGCACTTTGTCATAATTATCTTTACTTTTGCGATAAGCAAAAGCTCTCCTTTACCATAAGTTATATTAATAGAAATTTTTACGCTTTAAAGAAATATACCTTAAACTTTATAATATCAAAAAATACTTATTATTTCAACATTTTATTAAAATAACTGCTAACTTTTTTACTTTAACCTACATTTTCTCTTAAGAATTTGTAGCTTTCTAAGGCAAGCTTCTCGGTTGTTTCGAAATCCATTCCGCCCTCAGTCTCAAGCGATACAGCGCCTTTATAACCAAAGTCCTTCAAAACCGCCATACACCCCTTCAAATCAACCATACCCTTACCTAAAGGCAGGCAGTTATACTTTTCATCCAGGTCTTTGATATGGAAGTGGCGCACTTTAGAAATAATCTTTCTTAATACATCTGTTTCGCTCTCGTTATTATCAATGCTTTTCCAAGCAGAAATACCGTTCTTTGTTTCCACGTAGCCTTTTCTTCTAATATTTGCAGGGTCGTAATTAATACCGAGATATTCAGAATCTGATATGCTCATAAGCTTAATAAGACCGTCGCTTGTTAAGGAGAAGGTACCGTGAGGCTCCAAAGCCATAGTGACCTTGTATTTTTCGGCTGTTTCAAGTATACTGAGCAGTCTTTCTGTATAGATTTTGAAAGCTTCATCCTCACACATTTCAAAAGGCTTACTTCCGTCACCGAAATTTACTACGGGAATTCCCGCAGCTGACGCCCACATAATAGTTCTCTTTATGGTCTCCACGCAATTTTCTCCTGCTGATATAAGAGCACCTTCATTGGTCCAAAGAGCAGTAATGCCTTTAAAACCTAATGATTTTGCCATATTACTGAATTTAACCGGGTCGTCCTTCTCAATTATAACGTGATTACACCAAGGGTTAGTGGACTGTGTTTCAAAATATTCAAAACCGATGTTCCTTATGCTTTCAAGGCTTCTTTTAATATCGTGCTCTCTGTAAACCACACTGCCGCAGCCGATTTTCATAAACTTTCCTCTTTTCCTTAAACAAAAAACGGATAGGCAGAATTTACCTATCCGTTAAAACTTTTAATTATGCTTCTTCGTTAAACTTAATGGGCATACCGCCGTTATCGTTTGATTCGAATGCGGCGAACATAACCTTAAGAACTCTTCTTACCTGAGCGTGTGTAACAAGCTGAGGTTCAATACCGTCAATAGCCTTAACGAGATTTCTGTAGAAGTCGTGAACGTCACTTAAAGGACGGTCCACTTCGTAAGTATCAGTTGTAACTTCGTCTCTGGGTGCCATAGTCTTTGTAATACCTGCAGCGGTCTGAACGGGAACAACGTCACTCTCGTGCCATGCCTTGCACTTAACAACCTTGGACTTTTCACGCCAGTCAGTAATGATAGCAGTACCGCTCTTGCACTGCATATAGAATCTGGGAAGAGCGATGAAGTTATAAGTACCAACCTCGATGAAAGCTGTCTTACCGTCTTTAAACTTAATCATAAGCTTGAAGCCGTCGTCAACTTCGTTGGTTGTAATATTTGTGCAGTTACATGTAACTGTATCAATCTCACTTGTGATGAGGAAAAGCATCTGGTCAATAAGATGCACGCCCCAGTCGAGAATCATGCCGCCGCCGTAAGGCTTAAGTGCACGCCAGTCACTGGGAATACCGCGGGAACCGTGAATTCTTGATTCAACGTTAATAACTTCGCCGATATCGCCGCTCTCGATAATTTTCTTCATACCGAGGAAGTCAACGTCCCAACGTCTGTTCTGATGAACGGTGAAAAGCATACCGCTCTCCTTAGCAGCAGCCACCATTCTGTCAAAGGAATCAAGTGTTAAAGCAACGGGCTTTTCGCATACAACGTTCTTACCTGAAAGAAGGCTTCTTACAACGATATCCTCGTGAACGTCGTTAGGAGTTGCACATACTACGATGTCAACGTCCTTATCAGCAAGAACAGCCTCGAAGGAATCGTAAACGAAAATTCCCTTGCTTCTTGCAAGCTCGTTTCTAACTTCCCTTATGTCGTAAATACCCTTGAGGCTAACAACGTCGCTCTTAAGAGCGTGGTCTGCGTGCCAACCGCCCTGGCCGCCGTAACCTACAACGACTACGTTCTTTTTCATATTCATTTACTCCTTTTCTTAAATATAAGAAAATTAAAAAAATAAGCCGCATTCCCCTGCGGCTTTGTATGGTCGAGGTGACAGGATTCGAACCTGCGGCATCCTGCTCCCAAAGCAGGCGCGCTACCATCTGCGCTACACCTCGAAATAAGTTTAAGTGCAGTTATTTTCTCACACAGCCACAGCGTAAGTATATCCTAAATTTCAAACAAAGTCAATATTTTAAATATTATTTTACCCTTAAGAATTAAATAAAACAATTTTTGTCCACTCTCAATCAATTTATGCCCTTATAGATATTAATTGTTTGTTGAGAATATCCATTAATTAAAAATGCGGGAGCTCCAAAGGAAAATCCCGCATTACCTTTAATTCAGTTATTTAATAGCGCTCATACAGGCGTTTACCGCCTCTTTATAATCTTCTACCGTCATCTTTCTGCTGTAATTATTGGAATATCTTTCGGGAAATTCCTTTCTGTTAACTATCAGCAAGCCTTCCTCATCCGTCCTTATTACGGCGCTGCAGAGGTATAAATCGCCCCTTTTATCAAAATACAAGAGAGCCTTTTCGCCGTCCTCTACCAATGGACCGAAGCTGTCGTGATATATTACGGTGTCGGTTTCGCCGCCGTCTTTCAGGTATATTATTTCCTTAATACCGTAATCGCCGTTTTCATTATATATACAGTCCTCGACCTCCACAAAAACCTGAGTACTGCATTTGTTAATACTTTCATAGGTTAAGGAATCATAGGTAATTACGTCGTTTCTGCCAAACTCTAAGGTACCGTAAACCACCAAATCTGCACTTAAAGCCATATCGTAGTAATCGTAATCAGGGTCTGTCAATACGCAAACTACTCCGCTTTCAAGCTTACCTGAGGCGTATTTTTCTTTTTCTGCCTGACGGAATTCTTCAAGCTCTTCCTTTAAAATTTTGATATAATCTACAGCCTGAATTTCGCCTTCAAGACCGCCGCCGTTTATAAAATCGGAGACCATTATATTACCGTTTTTATCAGCTTTAAAGAATCCGTAGCCTTCACCGTATGCTATGGCGCCGTTTTCCGTTAAACACAAAAGCGCCTTATCGCCAAGGTTTAAAGAGGGCATATTCTCGGTATAACATTTTTTACCGTTTATAGTACCGCCGACTTCAAGATAAGTAAGCGTTTCCCTTTCTTCACCCATAGCGCGGGAAATAACCTTTACGGTAACCTCCCTGTAGCAATAAGGAGTAACTGTAAGCTTGCCGTTAAAAACTCCTTTTCTTTCGAAATATTTAAGCTCGCCCTTTTCTATGACTTCGCCGTAAATTACGTCGTTGCAGCCTTTTGCAATAGATTTAATATCGTAAACGGGAGACATATTCTCACCGTCAGCTATAAGCATTTCATTTTCAGCGATATCCTTATATTTATCCTCAGCATTCTTCGCCACTTCCTTAAGGTGAGAAATAAACACATCCTTATCAATTCTTGCAGTTTTGGTTTTACCTGCGCCGTACATATCTTCTTTTAACAAGGAGATTGCCACCGTGAACTTAGCGTCCGTGCTTTCTTTATGGAAACCTATATTTTCCTCGCCGATTAAAGCACCGTTCTCTGTTAAAAACATAAGAACCTTTTCGCCTGGCTGAAGCATACTGTAGTCGCCTGAAATATAAGCGGTATCACCTATTACTCCGCCTGTTTCCTTATATACGTAAATATCGTCTGCTTTGCCCTTTATAACTTCCCGGGTTTTTATATACACATCCGTCACACAGCAGGTAAGCGTAACCATATTTTGGGCGCTGTTATAGTAATCGAAAACCGTGCTTTCACCCCTTCCCATAACTTCACCGTAAATAATCGTATGAGCCATACCTACAAGCTCCTCTGCGCTTATTCCCCTTAAAGCAGAGGGATAAGCAGGCTGAGTTTTCAAGGTCGTTACCTTCCCGATTTCTTCCATTGTAATGGGGGTTGTATCGCCAAAATCCGTAATCGCTTCCTGCTTATTACAGGAAACAAAGCTTAAAGCAAGAACAGCACAGCAAATTAATGAAATTATTCGTTTCATGTTTTCTCCTTTTTTATCATTCAACCTCTTTTAAGTAGGAACTGAGGATATTACAGTAATTTTCAGCTGACTTATCCTCTGCAAAAATTTCTCTGTACTTATACGGCACGGAGCTTTTAACGGGGGATACCGTACCGTCTGCCTTTACGTAAAAAAGACGTTCAACGAGATAATTTACGCCGTCGAACTTCAGGAAAGCAATTACCTTATCGCTTTCATCTATAACATATCCGTCGCGTTCATATTTTACTCCCTCGAATTCACCGCCATACTGAAGATAGGTAAACTCCTTCATATCACAGCTTCCGTATCGGTTATAGACGCAGTGAACATTCTGTACCTTGACTTCCGTACAGCAAAAGCCTGAGCCTAAAAGGTTCTTATTTATATTATAGCCAATATCCTTCCTGCCAACTTCGGCATCACCCATAATAATAAGGTCGGTGCCGTTAAGTATAACGTCTATATCAAAGGGGTCCGCTGCATAGCAGCTATCGGTACTCGTTATTTCCTTATTTTTATTTTTTATTCTATCCGCCTGTTCTTTCTCAATTTTTTCTTTATATTCCTTAAACTTTTCTTTTAGTAAGGATATATATTCCTTTACGTCAATTTCGCCGCTTGGCGGTGTCACCATACCCTTTTCATCTACTATCAACAAGCCTTTTTCAAAACGAACCAATCCGTTGCCGGTAAGAAAGATAATTACTTTGTCACCTACATTTAAGCTTTCAAGAGCATTAAATTCGAATACCTTTCCGTTTTTCTCACCGCCTGGCTGATGATAAATAACCGTACCCCCGCAGTTACCCTTGATTTTGTCCAGCACCTTTATTTTCACGTCTCGCTTTATGTAGGTCTTTATATCACTTGTATAATCGTCGCCTGCGTTGATATCGTAAATATCACATTCACCTATGCTTATAACCTCGCCGTAAACTACGTTTTCAGAAGCCCTGTAAAGCGATTCGAGGTTACCCACCTGAGAGATTTTTTCAACGCTGTATATGTTCTCCTTATCCTCATTATTTTGAGAACCGAAGTCGTTTACAGCTTTTTCAATGAAACTGAAGAAAGTTTCCTTGTCAAGCTTTGCTTTTTTCAGGTTATTTTCTTTGTATAATCCTTTATTGAGTATGTTTTTATTTACGTAAAAAGAACCGTCGAAAGTTTCTTTAAACCTGCCTGTTGTTTCCGCGCCCACAAGCGTATTGTTCTCCGTTAAGAACAAAACAGCTTTGTCGCCTTTACTCAGAAGTCCGATTCCTCTGTTAACGTAAAACGTATCACCTACTTTTCCGCCTGATTCACGGTAGCAAATCTCATCTTCCCCGGCACCTTTGAAAGTTTTGAGCACTTTCATTTTGTGATTTGTAATGCATATATCCGAATAAGTATTGTCACCGTAGTAAGCGCCGAAATACTCCACGGCATCCTCGGTGGAAACAACCTGTGCGTACACTATT
Source organism: Clostridia bacterium (assembly GCA_017935165.1). Lineage (GTDB taxonomy): Bacteria > Bacillota > Clostridia > Oscillospirales > Acutalibacteraceae > SIG603. The sequence goes on along the minus strand of JAGBID010000049.1, from coordinate 6,816 downwards.
TTGTCGGCTGTTTTTATTAAATGTTCGAGGCTGTAATTACACTCTGATAAATCCCTTATGTTTCCTATGTATTTATAAATCCTGATTTCCGTGCCGCAGGCAGAAAGTATAAATATAAAAATAAGTAAAGCTGATAAAAGCTTAATAATTTTTCCCTTTTTCATTTTCTGCCTCCTTCGCAGTAATTTAATAATTATTATTCAACCTCTTTTATGTAGGAACTGAGGATATTTCCGTAAAAAAGAACGTTTTTCTCGCGTTTACACTCTTCTTCATAGCCTTTTGGTATCAGGTTTTCGGGCACGTTCAGATATCCGCCTTCCCCTACTTTAAATTGGTATTTTATTTCGTAGTTTGCGCCGTTATATCTTAAAAACAAAAGCATATCGGCATTTTCATCAATAAACGGGCCTTGAGGGTAAAAATAAACAAGCTCTGTTTCACCGCCCGACTGCAGGTATTTAAGATCTTTCATTTCAGTCGTGCCGTACCTGTTATAGAAACAGACGGTATTTTTCAAATCAACTTCCGTAAAACAGTTTTCATAAATCATTGTAGGGAAAAATGCTCCTCTGTTTTTATGTTTTTCGTTAAAAATTTGTTTTCCGCTAATCTCCGCACTGCCGTAGATAATCATATCGGTATCTTCAAGAATATCGTCAATGGTTACTTCGTGATGGGGGTAGTAAGATACTTCCGTATAACCGGACACGAGTTTATGTTCACGCGCTCTCCACTCTTCCTCTTCTGCTTTTATCTCTGCTTCTGTCTCTTTATAGCTCTCCTTAAGCTGATTTATATACTCCTTTGCATCAAGCTTACTGCCGTTTAACTCTATATTATTTTCGCTGTCGGCAATAAGTAAGCTGTCAAGGGAGAGTATATCTCCTTCTTTTGTAAGGCAAATAACAAGCTTGTCGCCACGTTTCAAATCATAATAAGCTGCAAACTCTTCATCATAAACGCCGCTCAGAGGTATGGGCTGATTATATATAACCGTGCCGCCTGAGCCCTTCGCTCTTTCAATAACCTTTATTTCCACCTTTCTTTTCTGATAATTAAAGGTTTTACTACCTTCGTTTGTCCACAGATTTATATCGTAGGATTCTGTGTCGCCAATATTTATAACCTCTCCGTAAACAGCATCCTCGATAAGATGATAGTTATTATAAAGAGGTAACTTGCTTTTCAGCGTTTCGATGCCACCGGGCATAAGGTCATATTCCTTTTTGCCGCTATGTTTTGAAACTGCTGACTTTAAGTAATTTATAAATTTATTCTTTTCAACCTTTACTCGTGTAAAAGGTGTCTCTTTATATGTTTCTTCCTTTAAAAGGCTTTTACTTACGTAAAAACTGCCATCCGCCGTCTCTTTGAAGCTGCCCTTGGTCTCTATACCCACAAGCATATCGTTTTCCGTCAAAAACAGTATGGCTTTTTCGCCTTCTTTTAAAGAACCGGTCATATAATTATAATAAACGGTATTTCCTGCAGTACCTCCGGTTTCGCGATATAATATTTCGCCTTCGCTTTCGCCCTTTATATTTTCAAGCACCTTCATTTTTAGGTTTGTAACGCAATATAACATAGGCGCGCCTTTGTCCCTATAATATCCAAAAGGCTCAGCGCTGCTATCATCACGGGAAATTACTTCACCGTATATGATTTTTTCGGACCTTCCTATTAAATAATCAAGAGTAAAATCGTAATCTATAGGAGTATGGAAACCAAGCTGGATATAAACGTCAGGCTCACTTTGATTATTGCAGCCTGAAACAATCAGGACAAATAAAATAAGCCACGCCCACAGTTTTTTAACCTTTTTCATTTTCTGCCTCCTTGTACCATTCCTTACAATACTATTATATACATAGTATTGAGTGATTGCAATATGTTATTTTGAACAAAATGAGTAGCTCTGATTTGTATATAATAACGAAAGAATTTTACCTAACTTCATACTTTATTAATTATTAAGGCTTATAATTATAAATAAAAGGAGTGAGCTTCTTTCGCCCACTCCAATTGTCACATTCCCTTACTCATCTGTTTTATTTGGCTTTTGTGCAAATATCACAAACGTTCTCTGCCTTAAGCTTTATAAAAATATCCTCTGCTTTAAGCTGAGCGTCGCCCAAAAGCCTTATAGCCTTCTCCACCTCCCTTATGAGTTCTAAATAAATTTCACCATATTCCTGCATAAGAATCACCCTGTTATAAATTTTTCCTTTCCTTTTTGCCTTTTAGGCATTATTTTAAGTGAAAAAGACGAAGATTTCCGTAATATGTCCCAAAAATAGCATATATGGCGTATCTGTGTCTCTTTAATCACTATATGTCGATTATACACCATTCTGAATGAAAATTTCGCTACATTATGTCGATGAATGTCGATGATAAAAAATTAATTTTGTACATTTTAAACTAATGTTAACAATTTATTAATAATTTATTCACCGTTTCTTAACATTTGACAGGGCATTAAGAGGTATTATATTAATTAGTTATTGGGTTACTGGTATGTAATCTCATAAAATTTTAGGAGGAAAACAATGGAAGCTTTTAACAACAAAATTACTAAGATTTTCTGTATCGCAACAGCTGTTCTTCTCATTGCTCTTTTCGTTTGCCAGTTCTTACCTTTCTGGACAGTCGAAGATAAGACTATCTCTATGAACGGTTACATCTGGTTCCCCGAAAAGAACGGTGCTATTTCCGCTGAGTTCAAGGGCATTATGAGAGACGGTGGCTATCTCCCCGACAAGAACGCTGAGCAGAATTGGATTAACTGGCTTGTTCTTTGGCCCGTTATGCAGACTATCTTCATCCTTCTCGGTACTTTACTTCACATCAAAGCTAAGGGTCACGGCTTTATGCTCCTCTTCCCCATCGCTTGCGGTGTTAGCGGTATCTTAGGTTTCACAAGACATCCCATTCTTCAGATGGGTTCTACATGGGTTATCCAGCTTGTACTCAGCATCATTATGATCATTGTTGCTGTTGTTGGTCTGGTACTTATGTTCAAGAAGTACATTGAAGAGACAAGAGCACTCGAGGCTAAACTCGCTGAAGCAAGAGCTGCTGAAGCTGCAGCTGCTGCTAATAAATAATTTCGTATTTGAGCAGACCTTTTTAGGTCTGCTTTTTACATTTATTCCTCTTTTATCTATAGGGGGCAGGCAGTAGCCTGCCTTTTTTATTTGACCCGTTATTACATTTACAGTATAATTATTTAAATAAGGGGGCAAAAATGAAGAATATTTCTTTAGGTTTAACTGTTAATCTACATACGGTAACAGCAATTTATATATTATGCTAATTTCCCCGCCACGTCGAAAATTTAACCTTAAAGGACATAACAACCAATGTGGAAAAGCCTGACGGCAGAAAGGCAATAGTTTGCGATAATACCGAAAACGTAAGTGCCATAAATGCCCCAGAAATCACAAAGAGATAAATTAAAAAAGTAAAAGAGTAAAGCTTTTTAGGCTTTACTCTTCTTTTTATAGGCTGAAGTGCTCTTTTATTATGACAGCCGTCTCTTCAGCTGAAAGCTTCGTATTATCTATTTTTAAATAATTATCAAATGGAATTTCACCCTCCCTGCTTACAAGTCGGTAATTCTTATCCTCATTTAAAATAAGCTTTTGTGAAAATTCCGTATCTCGCTTGGATGCTTTATTTTTAATGCGGTTTTCAGTTTTATTTCGTCTTAGTCGCTCCTTTTGGTCTGCAACCAGCTCTATATAATAAAATTCCGCATTATAGGGCTTAAAAATATCCTTCACGTATTCAATATAATCCCAGTCTTCTTTTCTGTCGAAAGCCCACATATAGGTAAAAATCATACCGTAATTGTCGCTTTTGGCAAACTCCTCAAAGATAACATGACGAAGTTTATTGACAGCATCACGGTTAAAGCTGCCGAATATTTCTATCACGGGCTCGATTGTCATATGGTTGTGGAAAAGCCTTAAGCCTGTTATCTTCATTAATTCCTGACCTACCGTCATCTTTCCCACAGCGCCGCTGCCGATTATAAATACAAGCTTCATTTTCTTAAATCCTTCTGCATATAGAATTCACTTTTATAGCTGCCGTCCTTTAGTTTAAAGGCAAAAGGCTTTTCGCATACAATTTTAAAGCCAAACTTTTCATAAAGGTGCTTTGCTCTCTCGTTGCCTTCTATAAATTCAAGCTCCATTATCTCCGTGCCGTGAGCTTCGGCAAGCTTTATTATTTCGCTGAAAAACGCTGAGCCTATACCTAAATTCCAATATTCTTTAAGTATGGATATTCCTAAGGTGGCTCTGTGACCCATTTTTATCCCGGGTAAAAACCTTATTTCGCAGTTGCCTGCCGCCTTTCCTTCAACGAAGCATACAATATTATATACGCTTTCGCTGTTTCTGCCTGATTCTATCCAGGCTTCCTCCTGCTCTAAAGTAATATTCCATTCCTCAGGGTAACGCAGGAGATTTTCCGTTTCACCGCTTGCTGTTTTAATTAAGCTGAGAAGCTCCTGACCCTCACCTTTTTGAGGACTTCTTATTATGGCGCTTCTGCCGTCTTTTAATATAATTTTCTTTTCTTCGAATATCATAAATGTTTTCCTTTCTTAAATCAATATTTAACTATTCCTTCCTGAAAATATCCAGAATATGTGCCGTAGCGCCCACCATATCAGCTCTCTCACATATAACAAGGTGATATTTCATATACGTATTAAATTCCTCATCGCTCATCTCATCAACAGCCTGAGCTATAAACCTTGTAAGCATATCAGTACCTATATAGTGAAGCCTTTTTACGCTGAATTTCTCCATCAGCTTATCAACGTCCTCTTTTCTGTACAGGGCAAAAATCTCTTTCGGTGTGGATGAAAGCTTAAAGGTCTCGGTATCCGTCAAATTCTGATACGCAGGATTTTTAAAGCCTCCCCTTAAGAAACCAAAGTGATATACGGTATGGTCGTTACCGCAGTAGGCAGCGAAAATTATACCGCCTTTTTTAGTTACCCGTATAGCCTCGCTCATGGCTTTTTCTTTGTCCTCATCCGTGTATAAGTGGTACATAGGTCCCAAAAGCAGAGTGATATCGTATTCATTATCAGGAATGAAGTTTAAATCAAGAGCATCCCCCTGCCGTATTGTTACCTTTTCGTTATCAGCGGTTTTCTCTTTAAATTTATCAATATTGCACTCCATAAGCTCCACTGCATCCACTTTATACCCTTTTCCTGCAAAATAGTGGGAATATCTTCCACTTCCTGCGCCAATTTCGAGAATTTTCATATCTTTTTCAAGGTATTTCTCCACGTAGTGCACCGTTGTTAAAAATTCCACCATTCCTCTTTTTGGTGCAAGGCGCATATCCTCGTCGTGACTTTCGTAGTAATTTTTTAGTGCTTCAATTCTTTCCATTTTAATCTCTCCTTTTAAATAAAATAAAAAAACGGTACAAATCGAATTTACTCGACCTGTACCGTCATAATCCTATAATCTCAGCAGCTATTTTCTTATAAAACTATTTTCCCTGCTTTAATTTTTGGGTACGACAATATAGGCCCGACGTATTCATATACCAATACATGGTATCCACGCCGCGCATAATAAGAGACATATTAATATGAAGGTTCATATTTCTCTTTGCCATTGTCGTATTCCTTTCATAATTTTCTTCAGTATAACACCGTTAATTTAGTTTGTCAACAAGTTTTATTTACTTAATTATACTAAAAGCCATTTCCTTATACTTTTCAAATCGCTCTCTGTCTGTATCCTCGTATTTATTGCCCAGCATTATCCACTCACAGTACTCATATAAAAGGAAATAAGAGAGGTCTTTTCTGTATTTTTCATACTCTATTCCCTTTTCCTTAACAAGGTTTTCATAGTAATATTCTATAGCGAATAATTTATCCTCATTCTTCATATAGAAAAAGGCAGTTTCTTCCTCCTCACCGTGGGCAATAAGTCTTGAGAATGAAGAAAGGTAAGGCAATATGCCGCCAAACTCCCAGTCAATTATAAAAGCTTCCTTTTCATTTGCAATTACGTTAAATGGAAGTAAATCGTCGTTACAAAGAGTTCTTTCTACGTTTTTATATATTTGCAGGAACTTTTCGTAGTATTCTTCAATCAAACTATCCTTTAAATACTTTCCTCTTTTGATTCTGCTTTCAAGGCTTATTTTAAAATTGTAAGCTGCAGCTTTATATTCTTGATTTTCCCAATATTTATTCTGTATTTTAATCAAGGCATCTAAAGTATTTTTAAGTAAATATCTTCTGCATTTTATAAGGCTCTCGCCTTCAACCTTCTCCATCAGAATATATTTTTCGTTTTTATATTCCTTTATATCTATTATTTTAGGGACAGAAGATTCTTCATCCTTAAAGAACACAGAATATATTTCAGCTTCATATTCCTTTGCTTTCTTTATTATGTATTCTTTTTCATCAGTTTTAACGTTATAAACGTCGTAAAAGCTTTCGTCTTCTTCTCTTTTAATCCTTTTTATTTCACCGGACAAATTAAATAATGTTAATAACTTTTCCATTTTCTTCTTTAAAATTTATATATAAGATAAAAAATAAAGACCACTCGATTTGAGTGATCTTTATGTAAAAGGGATAATACCCTGAAAACTGAACAAAGAGAAGAGATGATAAAGAGTAATGGGTAGTAAGCTTAGCTTGAACCAAAAGACTTATGGTCAAGCCCTCGACCTATTAGTACTGCCAAGCTGAACATATTACTATGCTTACACACGCAGCCTATCAACCTTGTAGTCTACAAGGGGTCTTACTAGCTT
>JAGBID010000048.1 GCA_017935165.1 Clostridia bacterium | reverse complement strand
GGGAAATATGGAATGAACCCAACTTAACTCAGGATGATATGTGGCAGGGCACAAGGGACGATTATTTCAGAATGTATGAAACTACATCTAAAATGATCAAAAAGGAATTCCCGGATTTATACGTTGGCGGTCCTACTCTTGCTGAAGCTATAGAGTATGAAGAGAATTCTTTAAAGACCGATTACGTTGATGAAACTTATGCCAGAGCTTTTTTGGAGTTTGTAAAGAAGACTGATTCCCCTCTTGATTTCTTCTCCTGGCATTTATACCGCCGCTACGTATGGTGCTATGATGAAGTTTGCCGCTTTGTAAGAAGAATTCTTGATGAATACGGCTTTAATAATACGATTTCAATTTGTGATGAGTGGAACGTAAAATCTGTTAATAACGAGTTTGATTTCAGCAGCGGCACTTATCACAGCGAAGTGGCCCAGCACCAGTGGGTAGAGGATATGAAGAGTGAACTTGGTGCTTCATTTGTTGCCGGAGTTATGGCAACTTTCCAAAAGGGTCCCGTTGATATTGCTGCTCACTATGATTCAAATCCGTATCAGTTCTTTACAAGTGTTTTTGAAAAGTCAGGATTCCCTACAAAATCTTATTCAAGCTTCCTTTGCTTCAATAAGCTTTATAAATTAGGCACTGAAATTGAATCTCTTTGCGAGGGTGAAAATATCTATGCGGTTGCCGCAAAGAACGAAAATAAGCTTTCAGTATTTATTTCCAATTACGAGGGCAAGGCGGACGATATAAAGATTGAGTTCACAGGTTTACCTGAAGGCAGAAAAGAATATACAGTTGTAAGAACAGATAAATTCTATAACCACACTCTTGACGAGGAAGGCGAGCTTGAAGGCAGCACTTGGGAAGGCTCAGTTATCGGTAACTCCACACTTTTAGTTACAGTAACCTGGAAAATATAAGAAATTTAAATTTATGAGGTTTGCTTAAAGCAGGCCTCATTTTTATTTATTTTTAAGGTTGCCAAAACTTTTACTTCGTGTTAAAATTACTTTATCTTTTATTAAGTGATGAATAAGGAAGGTACAAAAAAGTGGCAAAAGTTAATGATGAAGTTAAGCTTTCAAGAAAGCAGATAAGAGATGCTGCAAAAAAGAAGGCAAGAACAAAGAAAACAATTCTTAAGGTAATATTAACAACTGTTATTTCCTTAGTACTTGTAGCTGCAATTGGCGTAGGTATGTTCTTCGCAGTTTATGATCCCCTGGGTGATAACATCAAGGGCGCTGTTAAAGCGATGTTCACAATGCCTTACGATAAATCCGGTTCACAGGACCTTACAAGCGAGAAATCTATGTTCCCCTTAGACCAGGCGGCGTTTTTCTATTTCCTTAACAACTATTCCGAGTATATGACGGAAGATTGCTGTATGGAAATTAAGGACAGCGTTGAATATTGGAACGTATGGAATCGCCAGACAGAGTATACTGTTGAGCCCAATGAGTTTGCTTACAAGAAGAGCACAGGCGACACAGCTTACTTCGAGACGATCCTTGATATCAGAAAGGATGGCGAGCTTGTTGACGGTGTTGTTATGGCAGGTGTGTTCGTATATGACCCCGAAACAAACCTTATTACCGACATTAACCTTGACAGCACAGCGCTTATCAAGTTAGGCGAAAAATACAGCGAGGTAGTTCTCGGAATTACTCCTGAAGAAAATACCGACGAAGTAACAGAATAACACTAAAAAGAAAGAGATGAAGTTTTTTAAGCTTCATCTCTGTTTTTATCAGCAATCTTTAATAAATTCAAGGTTATCCTTAATATATATCCAGCCTGAGAAAAGTGTTAAGGCTGTGCAGATAACCATAACGGCTATTTCCGTTGCGTAAAGCGCAGTACCTAAAACTCCTTCCACGGGGAAAAGACCCATAGCGGAAAGCTCCTTTATGTAGGCGGAAAGGATTATAATTATAATTGCTACAATCTGGCTGACGGTTTTTGCCTTGCCCCAGATGTTTGCGGCTATAACCTTGCCCTTGCCGCCTGCCGCAACAAGGCGTATGGAGGTAACGGCAAACTCACGGAAGGTGATTAAAATAAGGAACCAGGGTGAAACTGTGCCGCTTGCCACAAAACAGATAAGGGCGCTTATAACTAAAATCTTATCCGCAAGGGGGTCCATAAATTTACCGAAATTGGTTATTAAATTATCCCTTCTTGCAATTTTGCCGTCCAGATGGTCGGTGTAGGATGCTATGGCAAATATTATAAGGGCGATTAAATTGTGGTGGGGTATGTAGCTTTCCAAAAGGAAAAACACGAAAAAGGGAACTAAAATAACCCTTAATACAGTTAATTTGTTAGGTAGGTTCATAGTTTTGAGCCTTTCTTAATTAATATAAATTAGTCAACCATTGAGCCTGTAAGGTCAGAGTCCATTGCATCCTCAATAAGTACCTTTACTATCTGTCCGTAACCGGGGCGGCGCTTATTAAAGCTGAAGAAAATCTTGCCGTCAACGTCAGGTGCGTCCATGGCTGTTCTTCCGAAGTAGCATTCAGCGTAGCGGTCAAAGCCTTCCGTCATAACCTCTAAGGTTTTGCCTATATATTCCTCGTTCTTTTCTTCCATAATTCTCTGCTGTATATCGTAGATAAGCTCGGCTCTTCTCTCCTTAACTTCCTCGTCTATCTGGTCGGGAAGGAGAGCTGCGGGAGTGCCTTCCTCCTGAGAGTAGGCAAAGCAACCCATTCTGTCGAACTTCATTTCCTTTACAAATAAGCAGAGCTCTTCGAAATCCTCCTCGGTTTCACCGGGGAAACCTGCGATAAAGGTGGTACGAAGAATAATTCCGGGCACCTTTTCTCTTATCTTATTTATTAAAGCTGTAAGGCTTTCTCTGTCGCCGCGGCGGTTCATTTTCTTTAATACCTTACCGCTGGCGTGCTGCAGAGGAATATCCATATATTTTACAATCTTCTCTTCCTTTGCCATTACTTCAAGGAGCTCGTCGGTAATTGCATCGGGGTAGCAGTAAAGAACTCTTATCCATTTTAAGTCTTTAAGCTTGCAAAGCTCGGTAAGAAGCTCATCTAAGCAATATTTTCCATAAATATCAAGACCGTAGCGGCTTGTATCCTGAGCTACAATGTTAAGCTCTTTAGCGCCGTTAGCTACAAGTGCCTCAGCTTCAGCTATAATATCCTCCATAGCTCTGCTTCTGAAACGGCCTCTTATTTGGGGGATAGCGCAGTAAGTACAGCAGTTGTCACAGCCTTCTGCAATTTTTAAGTATGCGTAGTAGCTGGGAGTAGTTAAAACTCTGTCGCCTGAAAGAGGCATATTCTCCTTGTCGGGGAAATATTCAAGCTTGCCCTTTTCCATCATTTCATAAAGCTTATCGCCAAGCTCAGCGTTGGCGCCAATACCGAACACGCCGTCAACCTCGGGGATATCCTTCATTATTTCTTCCTGATATCTTTCACTTAAGCAGCCTGTTACAACAACCTTTTTGATTCTGCCCTCATTCTTAAGGGTAATAAGCTCTAAAATTTCCTCGATGGATTCCTGCTTAGCGCTGTCAATGAAGCCGCAGGTGTTTACGATAGCAATATCGCAGATGCCAACGTCATCGGAAAGCTCGAAGCCTTTATCGCGAAGGTGAGCCATTAAAACTTCGCCGTCTACCTGATTTTTTGCACAGCCAAGGCTGAGCATACCAACTTTATATGAATTAGCCATAATTAATTAGTCCTTTTTATAAAATCTTTATTATTATATAATCATATCATAAATTCGTGAGAAATAAAACAGTTCTTTTGAAATTTATAAATTTTTTAATATTGTTGTTTTGGTTTAGTTGTGATAATATTAGCTGAAGGACGGTGGTAGTTTGTGAGAAATTTTATATTAGGTACTGACTGGTGGACAGACTGTGACGATGCAGTTGCATTAAGAATAATATCACGTTTTGTAAATAAGGGTGAAATCAAATTAAAGGGAATTATAATCAATGCGGCTATGGAATATTCCTATGCGTCTTTAAAAGGCTTTTTATTAAACGAAGGGATAGCGGATATGCCCATAGCAATTGACCTTGAGGCTACTGATTTTGGCGGAAAACCCTCCTATCAGAAAAGGCTTAAGGAAAATTTCAGTCCCGAACTTGAAAATCCTGAGAAAAGCGACCCGATAAAGCTATACAGAAAGCTTTTGGCGGAATCCTGCGGTCAAGTGGAAATTATGGAGATAGGATTTTTGCAGGTAATAGCAGGACTTTTGGAAAGTGAAGCTGACGAATATTCGCCGCTATCCGGAGCAGAGCTTGTGAAAAGCAAGGTGAAAAAATTCTGGGTAATGGCAGGTAAATGGGATAAAGACGGCGAAAGGGAAAATAATTTTTGCCGCAACGCCCGCTCGCGAGCAGCTGCCGAGAAATTTTGCAGAATTTGTCCCGTACCTGTTACATTCTTGGGTTGGGAAATTGGCTTTGACGTTATTACGGGCGGTAAATTAGAGAAAGATGACCCGCTGTATAAAGTGCTCTGTGACCACGGTTCATTTAACGGAAGAAGCTCCTGGGACCCCATGCTGGTTTTATTGGCACTTATAGGCGACGAGGAGAAAGCCGGCTACAGTCTTATTAAGGGTACAGCTTCGGTTGATTCTTCGGATGGCTCAAATTATTTTGAGAAGAACGAAAAAGGACTTCACGGATATGTAATTAAAAAGTTAGAAAACCAATATTATGAGGATTTAATAAACAATATTATAAAATAAACGCAAAAAACTGCCGAGTTGAAGTCGGCAGTTTTGATTTTATTTACAAAGCTTTTTAACAGCGTCCTTGGATTTTACAAGGTAAGTGTTAAGAGTATAGGGGTCAGAAATATCAATTTCGAAAACTCTGCCGCCTCTTACCTCATCATTGTGGCAGGCGTGGTAGCTCATATGACCGTCGTAACCAAGCTTTATGCCACAGTAAGTACCGCAGAAGTTATTTTCGTGCTCGTGACCGCAGAAAATACCCCTTACGTCGCCTCTTTGCAGGCAGGCACCAAAAAGACCGAAGTTAACTACATTGCAGGCAATATCCTCCAGGTGGTAGCCGCTGAAATCAGTTTTGTTTTTGTGTGAAGCCACAAGGGCGTGTTCGGGTGTGGGGATGTGCATATACATTAAGGATGGAACCTTTGCTCCGTTATACTTTTCAATTTCCTTACTTGTGTTATAGTACCACATAACCTGGTCGAAGTGGGCACCGTCGTAGTTGCCGCTGGTATTGGCGCCTGCGTGGTAGTAATTATACTTTTCTTTAATACCGAAGAATTTTTCGTAGGCTTCAACACCGCGGTGGGAGTCAAGGCCATAAACACCGAATACTATTTTTTCGCCCTTACTGTCATAGATGGGAAGGAAGTAGTTGCCTGTTGCGCCTAAATCCTCAGGGCCTGCCTTGGATACGCAGTTGGGGTAGGTTTCGTAAATTTTCTGCTGAACAGCGTTCTCCAGACCAAAATTATCATCGTGGTTGCCGTAAACGTGAGCCCAGGGGATGTTTCTCTTTTCCATGGGTGAGGTAATACCGTCAAGGACGTTTCTTAAATCCTCCTCGGTTTCAACGTGGATATAGCCGGGACCTGCAATATCGCCGCCCATAATAACTAAGTCCGGCTTTTCTGTTTCAACCAAAGCATCAATATCCCTTACGGTGTCCGCTGCATTGTAGCATTTACCGCCGTGAATATCGCTTATCATAAGGATTTTATATTTACCGTTTTCCTTAAATTTAAGAGGTTTCTTGGTGTAAAGAGCGTCCTTTAAAATCTCGTTCATAGTGTTATATACTCCTTAACTTATAAAATATCGGCAGAAATATACTTCCTGCCGACTAAATTACATATTAAACGTTGAATCTGAAAAGAACAATGTCGCCGTCCTGCATTACGTATTCCTTGCCTTCAGAGCGCACTAAGCCCTTTTCCTTTGCAACAGCCATACTGCCGCCGCACTGCATAAGGTCATCAAATGCTATAACCTCCGCACGGATAAAGCCGCGCTCGAAGTCAGAGTGAATTTTACCTGCTGCCTGGGGTGCCTTTGTACCCTTTGTGATTGTCCAGGCTCTTACTTCGGGTTTACCTGCTGTTAAGTAGGAAATTAAGCCTAAAAGGGAGTAGCAAGCGTTAATAAGTCTGTCAAGGCCGCTTTCCTCAAGACCCATATCGGAAAGGAACATTTCCTTTTCCTCAAGCTCCATACCGGAAATTTCAGCCTCGATTTCAGCGCAGATAGGAAGCACAGCAGCGTTCTGACTTTTTGCAATTTCCTTTACGCGGTTTAATCTTTCATTTGTTTCTATGCCGTTTGAGAAATCCTCCTCGCTCATATTAGCAGCGAAGATAATAGGCTTGTTTGTTAAAAGGTCAACTGTGGAGAGAACCTCAGCTTCTTCCTCTGTACAGCTTACGCTTCTTGCAGGCTTGCCTAAGTCGAGAGCATCCCTTACTCTTAAGAATAAGTCAAGCTCCGCCTGATATTTCTTGTCAGCCTTTAAAAGCTTCTGTGTTTTATCGATTCTTCTGTCAAGAATTTCCATATCGGAAAGGATAAGCTCTAAGTCGATAGTTTCAATATCTCTTTCAGGGTCAATACTGCCCTCAACGTGGATGATGTCGTTATTTTCAAAGCATCTTACAACGTGAACTATAGCGTCGCACTCACGGATGTTGGAAAGGAACTTGTTACCAAGACCTTCGCCCTTACTTGCGCCCTTAACAAGACCTGCTATGTCAACGAATTCAACGGTAGCGGGAGTGAACTTGTCGGGGTTATGTATTTCAGCTAATTTGTCAAGTCTCTTGTCGGGAACTGCAACAACGCCTACGTTGGGCTCAATTGTGCAGAAGGGGTAGTTGGCGCTCTGTGCACCTGCGTTTGTGATAGCGTTAAAAAGTGTGCTCTTACCTACGTTGGGTAAGCCTACGATACCGAGTTTCATATTATTTTCCTTTTCTTAGGTTATTTATTTAAGGTTTAAGTAACATTTTTCGCAAAGATTATAATACCATATTTTCAAAAATTAAGCAATGTTTTTTGAGAAATGATTGAAAGAAAAAGGGGATAAAACTATGTTGAAGTAAATACTGAAATTTGATATAATTATTTAAAGAAGCGTAAGCACTAAAGATACCGAGTCTGCAAGGAAATCCATGTCTGAATGGATTCAAAGTGCGAAAAACTGCGGTATACCTCAGTTTGAAAAATGTGCTGATACCATGCGTAATTGGTATACAGGTATTATTAATTCATTTTCAACCACTATTACCAACGGATTTACCGAGGGTTGTAACAATAAGATTAAAGTTTTAAAAAGAAATGCATACGGTTACAATAATTTCAAAAGATTTAGAAACTGTATTTTACCTATATTTTCTTCTCTACAACCACAAAACGAACAAGCAGCCGTTTAATTGCGACTGCCTGCATAATACATTTTCATTTTAACTCTTTACCCCAACTATTGACAAAGAGCCTAAAATAAAAGAGGGAGGCGCTTCGTGTGAAGTGTCTCCCTTAATTTTTATTATTTCGTTAATTCGTCAAGCTCGTCGATAAGGTCGCCGAACTGTGAAAGTGCTGTGTTTACGGGGTCGGGTGTGCTCATATCAACGCCTGCTATCTTAAGAAGGCTGATGGGGTCAGTGGAGCAGCCGCCTGAAAGGAACTTGAGGTAATCCTTAACAGCTTCCTCGCCCTCGGTAAGAATTCTCTTGGAAAGAGCCATAGCAGCTGAGAAGCCTGTAGCGTACTGGTAAACGTAGAAGCGGCGGTAGAAGTGGGGGATTCTTGCCCATTCAATAGCAATATCCTCGTCAACAACTGTGTCAGCGCCGAAGTAGTCCTTATTAAGCTGGAGGTACATTTCGCTTAAAGCCTTAGCTGTTAAGGTCTGACCCTTTTCTGCCATTTCGTGAGCCTTAAGCTCGAACTCAGCAAACATTGTCTGGCGGAAAAGTGTTGTTCTGAACTGCTCAAGGAAGTGGTTGATTAAAACTGCGCGTTCCTTCTTATCGTTTGTGCGCTTTAAGAGGTACTGCATTAAAAGAGCTTCGTTGCAGGTGGAGGCAACTTCGGCTACGAAAAGAACGTAGTGGGAGTAGATAGGCTCCTGATTTTTAGCAGAAAGCCATGTGTGCATGGAGTGACCAAACTCGTGAGCTAAAGTAAATTCGCTGTCCAAAGTATCCTTATGGTTCAAAAGCATAAAGGGGTGAACGTCGTAGCAGCCTGTGGAGTAAGCACCTGAACGCTTGCCGACGTTTTCGTAAACGTCACACCAGCGGTCCTCAAAGCCCTTCTTAAGTGTTTCGGCATACTCTGTGCCTAAAACCTTAACAGCTTCGCAAACGTCCTTTTTAGCTTCGTCAAAGCTTATAACCTTGTCGCTGCCCTCTAACATATCAGCGTAAACGTCGTAAAGGTGTAATTCGTCGAGCTTCATTATCTTCTTGCGAAGTGACATATACTTATGTAATTTATCAAGGTTATTGTGAACAGCCTCAACTAAGTTGTAGTAAACAGACTCGGGAACCTCGTTGGGTTCAAGGGAGCTGTTGAGAGCGTTCTTGTACTTTCTTGTTCTTGCCATAAACACGTTCTTTTTAACTTCTGCATTATAAGTAGCAGCAAGAGTGTTTTCAAAGCTCTTGAAAACCTTGTAAAGACCGTGGAAAGCATTCTCACGGAGAACTCTGTCGCTTGAAGAAACAAGGGAGATATAGCTGCCGTTTGTAAGGGGATGTACGTTGCCTTCGCTGTCAGTTACGTCGGGGAACTTCATATCAGCGTCGTTAAGAGTGTTAAAAATTGTACCTGCGGAGCTGAATACCTCGCCGCCTGAAGCAAGTAAAGCTTCCTCTGTATCGGAAAGAACGTGCTCCTTGCCGTTTCGTGCCATAACAAGGTAGCGGCGGTATTTTTCAAGACCCTCTGTTTCCTTGAAGAATTTCTCCAAGGTTTCGTCTTCAATTGCAATAAGCTCGGGCTCTTCCCATGCAGTTGCGCTGTTAAGCTTAACAATAAAGCCGAAGCACTTGCCCTTCATTGCCTGATAAGTGGGGTTAGCTGTGTTTTCGTCTGCTTTCATAGAAGCATAAAGGAAAAGTCTTCTTAATTTAAGGCTTGTTTTCTCGCTTAAGTCCAAAAATTCCTTAAGTGTTTCGCCGCTTTCGGAAAGTCTGCCCTTATAGGACATTGCCTTTGCAGGTAAGTCGCTGCAGGCAGCAAGCTCAGCTTCCCAGGCTTCGTCGCTTTCAAAAACGTCCTCTATAGCCCAGCAGTAATTCTTATCCAGTTCTTCTCTTTTGGGGATTCTTTTTGCCATAATTTTCATATCCTTTCGAATAATATTTATTTTTTAAGATGTGTTTCAATCAAAAATCTCGGTCTCTGTTTAACTTCGTTATAGATTTTGCCTACGTAAGTACCAACAACTCCCATACAGAAAAGCTGAATGCCGCCTAAAAGCCATATTGATGCTATTATAGCTGTCCAGCCGGGTACTGCTACACCTGTAAGGTAAGAAACAAGGGCGTAAATTAAAGCGATTATACTTAAGAAGGAAATAATTATACCTAAGTTTGAAATAAGCTTTAAAGGTTTAACGCTGAAGGAGGTAATACCGTCCGTAGCGAAGGCAATCATCTTCTTTAAGGGGTATTTACTTTCGCCTGCAAACCTTTCGTGGCGCTCATAGAATACTTTGCTTGATTTAAATCCGATGAGAGGTACTATACCTCTTAAGAAAAGGTTAACTTCTTTGTATTCGCTTAAAGCTTCTAAAGCACGCTTGCTCATAAGGCGGTAGTCTGCGTGGTTAAAAACAACGTCAACACCTAAAATTTTCATAACCTTGTAGAAGCCTTCAGCGGTAAATTTTTTAAAGAAGGTATCGGTTTTTCGGCTGTCCCTTACACCGTATACAACGTCATTCCCTTTATTATATTCTTCAACAAATTTATCGATAACGTCGGTATCGTCCTGCAGGTCGGCATCCAGGCTGATGGCTGCGTCGCAATATTCCTTGGCTGTCATAAGTCCTGCCAAAAGGGCATTTTGGTGACCGCGGTTGTGGGCAAGCTTAACGCCTTCAACAAAGGGGTTTTCCGCATTTAATTTTTCAATAATCTCCCAGGTTTTGTCACGGCTGCCGTCATCCACGTATAAGATGCGGCTTTCCTTGCTTACAAGTTCCTTTTCGATCATTGTGTTAAGCTTTTCTGTAAGTCTTTTTGTAGTTTCGTGTAATACTTCTTCCTCGTTATAACAAGGCACGACCAAATAAAGTACCATACTTTTTTCGAATATTCCTTTCGGGTTGAGTAAATATTTTAGTTTTGTTTCCTTGCGGAAGCGGTAGAAAGGAGGCTCTGATATTACGGCTTATCCTTTCGGGTTTAGTTTATCTTTAAATATAAATAAATTATTTATTCTTTTCCTCGGCTTTTCCGTCCTGCTCATAAAGCTCGTAAATGTCCTCGTCGCTTATTTCTTCAGGGACGAATTCATTTATCAGGTCATCGTCGGTTATTTCGATATCTTCCTCAATAAACTTAGTTTTTAAATATTTGCCGTGAAGTCTGCTTTTAAAGCTGGCACCCTTCATTTTAGCATAATCGGAGAATTTACCTACGGGTCTTCTGTGCTTTTTCTCGGTAGCTTTTTTCTTGGGAGCATTCTTCAATCTGTGAAGCACAAGGTAGGTAGAAATAACTATAAGTGAAAGAAGGGAAACAAGTATACCTGCTACGAGTCCGGGTGTAGTATAGCTGAAGTTAATTTTTACGTCTGTACCTCTTGGGACGATTACGCCCATAAAGCCAACGTTTACCTTGTAGATTTCAGCAGGCTCGCCGTTTACTGTTGCGGTCCAGCCGCTTTCATAAGGTACGCTGAAAAATACAACTCGCTTTTGCTCAGAGGTGAAGGTGGCTGTGAAGCCTGTTTTTGTGTATTCAAAGGTTTTACAGCTTGTTTTTGCACGCTGGATGCAGTCTGTTTCGTATTTTTCTTCGTTGTAAGTTGCGGTATAGGGGTTGTAGGAGCTCATAAATTCTTCGAAAACCTCGGCATCCTCGTCCTCAACCACCAAGCCTCTTAAAAGAGCCAGCTCGCGTTTGGTTTCGCTAAGGGTTTCAAAGGAGCTTCTTGTGGTATATTTATCGTAGGAGAAACCCATGGGAATATAATATTCATTCTCCCAGATATCAAAGCCGTTGGCATTACCGTAGTATATCCAGCCGGGCATTTCGGGATTATCGTATTCCTCGGTTGCAAAGTATTTATCGTCGCCCTCCTCGTCAAAGAGCCATCTTGTACTTGTAAAGGAGCGCAAAGCGTAGTGCTCTGTTTCGGGGCGGGATGCAACGTCGCGCTGAACACCGATGGTGTCGTAAAACTCCATAATGGAACCGGGAACAATGCTGTGGAAGGTCTGGATTGAAGGAATACCCCAATGCATACCGATGTTATCCTGAGTATCGTAGAAATCGGAGCGGACATTCTCTAAATTGTCAAGCTTAACGTCCTTACCAAGGTTTAATGCATAAGGAATATAGAAGTCGTAAGGCTCCTGGGACTGCATTTTGCCTACGATAAGGAAGAATATGGAGTAAACAACGATAACTGTGTAAACTCCTGCTTTAAGGACTTTTTTGAAAACCTTCTGATTCCTTTTGATGCAGGCAAAAAGCGCCGCAAGGAATGCAAGGGATAAAAGCGCTATAGCAACGTAGGTCCAGAACCTTGTGGGGTAAGCTTCAAGACCGATTGTCAATGAAGTTTCCTCAGAATCCAAGGCTTTGGGCATAAGTCCTACGGGAAGTGCGATAAAGAGGCTTATAAGCGCGCACCACTTTATACTTCTGTGCCAGTCAACTCGCTTATCTTCAAGGCTCATAATTGTAGCAAGAGCCATAATAAGGGTAAGCATATAGAACCATCTTGCATAGTAGGAGCTGTTAAAAAGCTGGAAGGAGGCGTTTAAAACAGGTACCAAAGCCATTGCAAATAAGGTCCACAAAAGCTTCTTAAGCCATGATTTGCGCTTTACCTGTAAGTAACCTATTACACCTGTCATACCGAATAAGGGCATCCATGCGCCAAGGGAAGCCCACTTGGAGTTGGAGTCGGGTGTAAAGTTAGGTCTTGCCGCGTGGTCAGGCGGGAAGAAGAAGGATTCAATAATGTGTAAATATCTCTGCTCGTTGCCGTACAAAAGGGCGTTCCAACCGTAAATGGGGTCGTTTACACGCCAGTTCTGCAGTACGGTCATAACGGAGGGGATAAGCAGGATGCTGCTTAAGCCAACACCGCAAACGGATTCAAGTGCCAGTGAGAAAAAGTCTTTAAGCTTTAAAGTCCAGCTGTGGCTTATAAGCCTGATTACAAAGTAAACGACAAGGAAGGTTACCTGACCGACAAAGAAATAGTAGTTAACCGTGCAGCACATAAATACGGAAAAGGCAAAAGCGCCCCTTCTTTTATTGTACATAAATTCATCAAGTGCCCAGAGCATTACGGGGAAAAATACTATTGCCTCGTGGAAATGATTGAAGAAAATATTATAAACGGAAAAACCTGAAAAAGCGTAGAGTATACCGCCTAAAACAGCATAGTCCTGATTTTTAATATAGCGGTGGATGTAAAGGTAGCCGGTTGTAGCAGCTGTGGCTATCTTAAGGATAAGCAGGGGTCCCATAAGGTACTGGACAAACTCTGTAGGGAATAAAAGAGTAAGCCAGAAGAAGGGACTGCCCAGCAGATAGAAGGAGTAGGAGCCCACAAAGTTGGCACCCAGGTCAGTTGTATTGCTCCAGCCCATATTGCCGCTTGTTACAGCTTCGTGAGCTAATTTGTAGAAGGGTATTTGCTGGGCGTTAAAGTCACCGTAGAAAATAAACCTTCCGCCGTCCCTTATAAGGAAGGGCAGAAAAACTATGGTAGCCAGCAAAAAGGCAACGGAAAAAGCCTTGAAGTAGTAGCTATACCTGAAGCCTTTTTTGGGTTTGGTGATTTTGGGGTCGATTACCGATGCTGTTCTTGCATCTATTTTAACGTTTTCAGCCATAATTTATATAAACCTTCCTCTTTTCAAGAATATGGAAATATTTAACTTGGATATACAAAGTTATTGTAACACATTTTTTGAAAGTTTTAAACCGATATAACCATTAATTTTTAATAAATTTAATTATTATTTCTTAATTTTTTCTAAAGTATATATTTATTTTCATCTTTTTCCTTTCTTTAGTGCTAAAAGCTTGAAAAATACAGCGCTTTTGATTAAAATATATTATGTAGGATTATGCTTAAAACTTAATATGAAGTTAATATAAAGGAAAGAAATAAAATTATGAAATTCCATTTTTTTGCAATGATATCAAGAATGAAATATATAAACCGCTGGGGACTTATGAGAAACACTAAGTCGGAAAATTTAAGCGAGCATTCTTTGGAAACAGCTGTAATTGCTCAGGCATTGGCGTTAATAGCTAAGAAGCGCTTTAATAAGGACATTGACGAAAATAAGGTGGCGGCTATAGCTATGTACCACGATGCTTCCGAAATAATCACGGGCGATTTACCTACTCCGATTAAGTACAACAGCCCCGAGATAAGAAATTCTTATAAGGAAATTGAGCTTTCAGCTTCAAAGCGTCTTATAAATTCCCTTCCCGAGGATTTGAAAGAGGCTTATAAGGAGC
Organism: Clostridia bacterium; assembly: GCA_017935165.1. Lineage (GTDB taxonomy): Bacteria > Bacillota > Clostridia > Oscillospirales > Acutalibacteraceae > SIG603. Next base: position 12,008 of record JAGBID010000048.1, on the reverse strand, counting down.
TTTTGCTTCCCGAGGATAAGGAAATTGAGAAATATATAAAGGCGGCGGATAAAATTTCTGCAATTATCAAATGTGTTGAGGAAAAGAAATCCGGTAACCGTGAATTTTTAAATGCGGAGAAAACCTTAAGGGATACTTTAAAAGGAATGAACCTTCCCGAGGCAGAAGTGTTTATGGAGGAGTTTATGCCCTCCTTTGAGCTTTCTTTGGATGAACAGAATATATAAAATGTAAAAAGAATTAATATTGGATTAATATTTCAAGGTTATAATTTATGAACATAGGAAACGTAAAAATAGAAGGACTTGCCGCCTTAGCTCCCATGGCAGGAGTTACGGACAAGGCATACAGAAAAATTTGCCGTGATTTCGGTGCGGCTTTTACCGTTACCGAAATGGTAAGCTCCAGAGCCATACTTTTTAACTACAAGAAAACTAACGAGCTTTTTGATATAAAGGGTGAAGAACCCCCAACGGCTATACAGCTTTTCGGCGATGACCCTGCCATAATGGCAGAGGCGGCTAAAGCTGTGATGGTGGAAAACCCCGCTTTTATAGATGTTAATATGGGTTGTCCCGTTCCTAAAATCGCAGGCAACAACTGCGGCAGTGCGCTGATGAAAACCCCTGAAAAATGCGGCGAGATAGTTTATGCTATGAGTAAGGCTGTGGACGTGCCTATAACGGTAAAAATCCGCAAGGGCTGGGATAAGGACCACGTAAACGCTGTGGAGGTAGCAAAAATCTGCGAAGAGGCAGGCGCAAAGGCTATCACTGTTCACGGCAGAACAAAGGAACAGATGTACAGACCTTACGCGGACCTTTCCATTATAAAAGAGGTTAAGGAAAACGTAAATATTCCCGTTATAGGTAACGGCGACGTTACGGATGCAAATTCAGCGGCAAAAATGATAGCCGAAACCGGCTGTGATATGGTTATGGTAGGCAGAGGTGCTTTGGGCAGACCTTGGGTATTTCAGGAGATAAACGCCGCCCTTCGCGATGAGGTAAGAATTATGCCGGAGCCGCCTTTATCCAAAAGACTTCTTGTAATGCGTAAGCACATTGAGGATATGTGCAGATTAAAAGGTGAAAACAGAGCTATGCGCGAGGCAAGAAAGCACGTAGCCTGGTACATTCACGGACTTCGCGGTGCGGCTGAATTCCGTAGAATGTCAAGTGAGCTTGAAACCTTAAGTGACCTTGATATGCTTATAAAGGCAATTTTCGAAGAAAATATGAAAGAGGATTAAAATGGACAGAACCGAAAAATTAAAAAACGGAAGCATTCCGAAGCTTTTATTCAGCCTTGCTATACCTTCAATAATCGCTCAGCTTGTTAATATCCTTTACAATATGGTGGACAGAATATTCGTAGGAAGAATGGAAAACGGAACCCTTGCTATGTCCGCTTTGTCTGTTGCCCTTCCCATAATCACCTTTATTATGGCTGTTACACAGCTTGTTGGTATGGGCGGCGCTCCCTTGGCAGCTATAAAGCTTGGTGCCGATGATAAAGACGGCGCCGAGAAAATAATGACAACTTCCTTCGTTTCCCTTATAAGCACAGGTGTTTTGATGACGGTAATAATCGTTGTTTTTGCAAGACCCCTGCTTTATGCCTTTGGTGCGGATGCCAGCAACATCAATATGGCTGTGGAATATACCACCATCTATGCCTCGGGTACACTTTTCGTACAGATAGCCTTAGGTATGAATGCATATATAAATACTCAGGGATATGCGAAATTCGGTATGGTTACTGTGCTTATAGGTGCAGTACTTAATATCGGACTTGACCCCTTATTCATTTCCGTTTTAGGTATGGGCGTAAAGGGTGCGGCTTTGGCTACAATAATAAGTCAGGGTGTGTCCGCTATATGGGCTCTTATCTTCATTTTCGGTAAGAAAAGCATTATTAAAATCAGAAAAAAATATCTTATACCCGATATAAAAGTCCTTGGCAGTATATGCGCCTTAGGTGTGTCCCCTTTTATTATGAGTTCAACCGAAAGCTTACTGCAAATAAGCTTCAATAATCAGCTTTCTTTATACGGCGGTACAACGGCAGTTGGTGCCATGAGCATACTTTTAAGCCTTTATCAGATGGTAAATATGCCCTTGCAGGGTCTTTGCCAGGGTGCACAGCCTATTTTAAGCTATAATTACGGTGCAGGCAATTTGGAAAGAGTGAAAAAGACCTTCAAGCTTCTGTTCGTCTGTTGTTTAAGCTTCTCCTTTGTTGGCTGCGGAACTATAGTAATATTCTCCCGCACCTTCGGAAGTATATTCTCAGGCGACAGCGAGATGCTTAAAATGGTGGAGTGGGCTTTAAGAGTTTACCTTTTGGGCGGCACTGTATTCGGTGCGCAGATAGCCTGCCAGCAGTCCTTTGTTTCCTTGGGTCAGGCTAAACGTTCACTTTTAATGGCTCTTTTTAGAAAAGTATTTTTACTTATCCCTTTAATTTATATTATGCCTCATCTTTTAGGCGGCACAGCATTGGCAACTACACTTTCACTTCCCGTGGCGGATATTTGTGTGGACAGCTCCCGCGTGTTTGCAGTTTTAGTAAGCGAATCTATTTCCGACGTTTTAGCTGCAGCTACCACAACAGCCTTGTTCTTTAATTTCTATAAAAATCATCTTAAGTAAAGGAATTTACTATGAAACTTTTAGTTTTAGACGGCAACAGTATAGTCAACCGTGCCTTTTACGGCATTAAGCTTTTAAGTACAAAGGACGGTCAGTTTACAAACGGCATATACGGTTTTTTGAATATTTTAAACAGAATTGAAACAGAGCTTACACCCGAAGCGGTAGCAGTAGCATTCGACTTGAAAGCGCCCACCTTCCGTCATAAAACCTACGATGGCTACAAGGCTCAAAGAAAGGGTATGCCTGCGGAGCTTGCTTCACAGATGCAGCCTTTAAAGGATATTTTAACCGCTCTCAGCTACAAAATAGTTACCTGCGAGGGCTTTGAAGCTGACGATATTTTAGGTACCCTTGCTAAAAACGCTGAGTTAAACGGCGACGTTTGCTTTATAGCTACGGGAGACAGGGATAGTTTACAGCTTGTTTCTCCCCATACCTCCGTGCGCCTTGCTTCCACAAAATTCGGTCAGTCTACAGTAACTGTTTATGACGAAGCTAAAATTATGGAGGATTACGGCGTTACACCCAAGCAGCTTATTGATATCAAAGCGATTCAGGGCGATACCTCCGACAATATTCCCGGCGCAAAGGGTATAGGCGAAAAGGGTGCTAAGGACCTGATTCAGAAATACGGCAGCATCGACTATATATATGAGCATATTGACGAGCTGGAAATAAAGCCTTTAATGCGCCAGAAGCTTCTTGACAGTATGGAAAACGTTAAACTCAGTTATTTCCTCGGCACAATAAATACGGATGCACCCATCGAGAAGAACGCTTCATACTATGTTAAGAATGAGATAAACCGCGAAAAAGCTTCATCAATGATGGCGGAATTAGAGCTTTTCACACTTATGGAGAAGTTCGGCGTTACAGCTTCCGATGCTAAAAACGAAAGCGAAGAAACCGCAGAAAGTAAAAAAGAGCTTACTTGTGAGGATGTAAAGGAGTGTGCCGCTGTTCTTCCCATGCTTGAGGACGAGGGCGAAGCTTACTTCCTTACGGAATATGATGAAACCGGCAAAGTAAGTAAAATTAGCTTCTTTGTAAAGGGTGAAGACGAGGACAAGATTTACGTTTTAAATAATCCTAAGGACGCTTTCTTAAAGGCCTTTGCAAAAAGCCGCGATATTAAAAAATATACCCACGATATCAAGCCTTTCCATAAGGCTATGATAAATCTTGGTACAGAAATAAAGGGCGAGATTTTCGATACTTCTTTGGCGGCTTACCTTTTAAATCCTTCCGCTACAGCCTATTCACCCGACAAGCTTGCCGCTGAATATAAGCTTAGCTTCAAGGATGAAAGCACGGTGGTTTCCGTACTTCCGGAGCTTGCAGAAAAATTAAAGGCAGAGGTTAAAGAAAATAATCAGGAAATGCTTTTATATCAGGTGGAAATTCCCCTCTCAAAGGTTCTTGCCGAAATGGAGTGCGAGGGCTTCAGGGTGGACAGAGAAGGCATAGAGCAGTACGGCAAGGAGTTAAAAGTTCAGATAGATATGCTTTCTTCCGCCATTATGCAACAGGTTGGCTATGAATTTAATATAAATTCCCCCAAGCAGTTAGGCGAAGCTCTCTTTGAAAAAATGGGACTTCCCCACGGAAAGAAAACGAAAAACGGCTACTCAACAAGTGCAGACGTCCTTGAAAGCCTCAGGTATGAAAGTCCTGTTGTGGAGGATATTTTAAATTACCGTGCGCTCAGTAAGCTATACTCAACTTACTGCGAAGGCTTAGTAAAGGAAATTAAAGAGGACGGTAGAATCCACTCTAACTTTAACCAGACGGAAACCAGAACAGGCAGAATAAGCTCCACAGAGCCTAATTTACAGAACATTCCCGTAAGAACAGAGCTTGGCAGGGAGCTGAGAAAGTATTTTATAGCTAAAGACGGCTTTACGTTGGTTGACGCCGACTATTCACAGATTGAACTGAGGGTGCTTGCCCACGTTGCAAATGACGAAGTTATGCGCGACTCCTTCATACAGAATAAGGATATCCACCGTGCCACAGCGGCAAGGGTTTTCGGACTTCCTGAGGAGATAGTGAATTCTCAGATGCGCAGCCGCGCCAAGGCAGTTAACTTCGGTATTGTTTACGGTATTGGAGCTTTTTCCCTTTCCAAGGATATCGGCGTTTCAAGAAAAGAAGCTGACGACTATATCAAGGAATATTTAAGAAACTTCTCAGGCGTTCGTGATTATATGGAAAACGTGATAAACGAAGCTAAGGAAAAAGGCTATACCGAGGATATTTTCGGCAGGCGCCGTTATCTTCCTGAGCTTAAAAGCAGTAACTTCAATATGCGCGCCTTTGGTGAAAGAGTGGCAAGATATATGCCTATTCAGGGTGCCGCTGCGGATATAATCAAGATTGCTATGGTAAAAGTAAGCGAAAGGCTTAAAAAGGAGAAGCTTGAAGCTAAGCTTATCCTGCAGGTACACGACGAGCTTATTGTTGAAGCTCCTTTAAGCGAAGCTGAAAAAGTTAAAGAGATACTTGAATATGAAATGGAGAACGCCGTCAATTTAACCGTTCCCATGAAGGCAGAAGCAAATATCGGTGAAAACTGGTATCTTGCAAAAGGTTAATTTAAAAATGAGCGATATTAATTTTACTTGTCCCATTTGCAGAAAAATATTAAAAGATGAGGGTAAATGCCTTGTGTGTGAGAATAGCCACAGCTTCGACAAGGCTAAGCAGGGCTATACCCATCTTCTTCCCGTAAATAAAATGCACAGTAAAATCCCCGGCGACAATGCTTTAATGGTAAACGCAAGGCGTGACTTTTTAAATAAAGGCTATTACGGAATTTTTGCCGAGGCTTTGTGTGAAATTGTAAAAAAGTACAGCAAAAGCATAACCAACCCCATAATTCTTGACTGCGGCTCAGGTGAAGGCTACTACACAGGCAAAATGAAGGAGTGCTTACCTGAAAGTAATATTTTCGGCTTCGATATTTCCAAGTTTGCCGTGAAAGCCGCCGCAGGAAAATATAAGAATATAAGTTTTGCTGTGGCAAGTGTATTCAGCATTCCTTTTCCGGATGAAAGTGCGGATGTTTTAACCAATATCTTTTCTCCTTTATGTGAGAAGGAGTTTTTAAGGGTTCTTAAAAAAGGCGGATATTTTATATTTGCGGTTCCGGGTGAAAGACATCTTTATGAAATGAAAGAAGTTTTATACGCATCGCCCTATGAAAACGAATAATAGGACACTTTTTACGAAGGCTTTGAGTTTATGGAAAGGATATCCGTAAAGGGCAGGATTGAGCTTAACAATAACGGGGATATTATGTCCCTTTTCTCAATGACGCCTTATTACTGGAAAACAGATGCAGAAGGCTCAGGCAGGCTTAAAAATCAAAATTCACTAAGTACAGAAATTGAATTTAATTTCCTTGTCTACAGAAAAATGTGAAAGGATACAAGATGATTAAAATACTCTTTGTGTGTTCGGAAAACCAAAGCCGCAGCGTAATGGCGGCGGAAATTTTCCGTGACCTTCTGAAAAAGGAACAAAGGGAGGACTTTGTATGCCAGAGCGCGGGCTTTGCGGCAATTCCGGGTGAAAGAATAGCCGAAAATACCCTGAAGGTTCTGGAGGAAATAGGCATAACTCCCGAGGTTCTGGAAACAAGAAAAATAACCAGCGATGAAATTCCCGTGTGGGACATTTTCTTCACCGTAAGCGATACACACGCCTATATAATCGAGCAGGCAGGCGCCGTAGCTGAGAAGATTTACGTATCCTCCTACATAAAGGATCCCTTCGGTAACGGTATTGAAGCTTACAGGGAGTGCCGCGATAAGCTTATAGGTGAAGTAAGAAAGTTTTACGATATTTTAAAATTCAGGTCAGAAATGATGTTATGATAGAAAAAATGAATTATTGCCACGTAAAAGAAGTGGCAGAGCTTGAAAAGATATGTTTTTCCTCCCCGTGGAGTGAAAAATCCTTAAGCGATGAAATTGAAAATAACAGCGCTTACTTTATAGTAAGCCTTAACGATAAAAACGAAGTTGAAGGCTACTCGGGAATGCACATAGTTCTTGACGAGTGCTATATAGATAATATTGCCGTGTTCCCCTTTGCCAGAAACAAGGGTGTAGGTAAAATGCTTTTAACTGCATTAGAGGAAAAGGCAAAGGAAATAGACGCTTGCTTTATAACCCTGGAAGTAAGAAGCGGAAATACAGTTGCCAGAAATCTCTACGAAAAATTCGGTTTTATAAATCAGGGTACAAGAAAGAATTTTTACGATAATCCTAAAGAGGATGCAGTAATCTATACAAAGTTTTACAAGGAATATTAAGGGGGTAAATTGATTATGAAAATATTGGGTATCGAAAGCTCTTGCGACGAAACAGCTGCAGCGGTAGTTGAGGATGGCAGAGTGGTTTTATCAAATATAGTTGCTTCTCAGGTTGAGGAGCACAGGCTTTACGGTGGTGTTGTGCCGGAAATCGCATCCCGCCGCCACAGCGAAGCTATAACGGGCGTGGTTAGGGAGGCTTTGGAAAAAGCGGAGGTAACCATAAATGACATTGACGCTATTGCTGTTACCTATGCTCCCGGTTTAATTGGCGCTTTGCTTGTTGGCGTTAACTTTGCTAAGGGCTTATCCCTTTCATCAGGACTTCCTTTAGTGCCCGTACATCATCTAAGAAGTCACATAGCCTCCAACTACATAACAAATGAAAGCTTAGAGCCGCCATTCCTTTGCATGGTGGTATCAGGCGGACACACCCACATTATCAACGTAGAAAGCTACACAAAATATGATATAATCGGAAAAACAAGGGACGACGCTGCAGGCGAAGCCTTTGATAAGGCTGCAAGAAGTATGGGTATGCCTTACCCCGGCGGAATTATGCTTGACAAGGAAGCGGAAAAGGGTAACGATACAGCCTTCAAGCTTCCTACACCCAGTGTGGACGGCGCACCTCTTGACTTCAGCTTCTCAGGTTTAAAGACTGCTGTAATAAATATTATCAGCAACAATAAGCAGAAGGGCATTGAAATTAACAAGGCGGACCTTTCCGCTTCCTACAGAAAGGCAGTTGTGGATTATTTGGTTAAAAATCTTATGCTTGCTGCCGAAAAAACAGGACAGAAAAAAATCGTAATTGCAGGCGGTGTTTCTGCCAACAGCCTTTTAAGAAAACGCCTTGAAGAGGAGTGCAAGAAAAGAAAGCTTCAGTTCTTCTGCCCTGAGCTTAAATACTGCGGCGATAATGCCGCTATGGTGGCGTCCCAGGGTTACTACGAATTTTTGGCAGGCAACCGTGCTTCTCTCGATTTAAATGCCTGCGCACAGCGCTCCATTGATATAGGATAATATTTTGCTGTTTAAAGTAAAATATTTGCTTGCAGGAAAGTTTATTAAAAGCTAATATCAAATTAAATAAAGCTGTGAGGTGAAAAGCTCGTGGAATATTCATTATTAAAAGATAGTGCCAAGGTAAAAAATAAGGTTGACCTTTTGTTTTCGGACGTTAAGCTTACGGGTGGAAGGCTCAGCGAAGTTTTTGAAAATAATATCAAATTTTTAAAGAGATTTGATTACGACCGTCTTATGTACTGGTTTCGTGTGAAAAATAATAAGTACGCTCCCAAAGCTCCCTATGGCTACGACGGCGGACATTTTGAAAATAACCTTTACGGTCAGACCGCCGCAATGTACTTAATGGCAGCAGGCACCCTTCTTTTGTGGAAGGAAGATACCGAAATCCGAGATATGATGAATAAAATAGTGGATGAAATTGAGGCATCCCGTGAAGATGACGGATATTTGATTCCCCTCAGTAAGGAAAAATTTCCCACTAAGGAGTACCCCAATTACGTAAGAGCTTGGTTTACCTTCGGACTTTTAGCCGCAGGTTATGCAGGCAACGAAAAAGCTTTTAAATTGGTCCGCGATATGGGTGACTGGTTCAATAAGCAGGAATGCTTGCCTATAGTTAAGGATTTGAATTTAGGCTTTCAGGGAATTTTAGCCAACACCGCTTTGTATCTTTCAAAGGTGGGCGTGGAAGAAGATCTGGAAGTAGCCGAGAAGTATTACAGAGAAGATTTCTGGCTTCAATGGCTTTACGAAAAGGACCACACCGCTATTTATAATAAACCAGGCAATCACCCTCACGGTACCCTTATAACTACCCTTGAAGGCTATATGGATATTTACCGCGTGACGGGCGAAACTTACCTGCTTGAATGTATAAAGAACGCCCTTGCTATGTACGAGGAAAAATGGCAACACGTTGGCGGCGGTATAGTTATGTGTGAGGGTGAGCCATTTTACCCCGGCTGTAACTATTTAGACCCCAAACACCAATATAACGAGCTTTGCTGCTCTACTTTCTGGGCGTTTTTAAACCAGCGTATGATGCTTATTGAACCTGATAACGAGCATTACGCAAATGAAATCGAAAAAACTATATATAACGTTTTAGCCGCCGCTCAGGTAGAGGACAGAGGTGTTCATTACCTGGCTCTGCTTGAAGGCTGCAAGGATAAAAGATATACGGACGTAGCCACCTGCTGTGCTGCCACGGGTTCAAGAATGATGGCAATGCTTCCGCAGTTTATTTATACCTATAGAGATAGAGAAGTTTACATAAATCTTTATGAAAGCAGCGAAGCTACCGTGGCGGGAGCAAAAATAAAGATTGATACGGATATGCCCTATAATGGCAGAGTGAAGGTAAGTATCTCCGAAGCGGAAAAGCCTATCAATTTACATATAAGAATACCTTCCTGGTGTGATGCAGACGTGACCATAGATGGCAAGGCAGGAAAACCGGGCACTTACCTGGTTATTGAGGCTGTTATGGGCGGCTTTGAAACAGAATTTACCCTTCCGATGAATTACCGCACCACTTTATATACGGGCGAGGATGAAATTGAGGGCAAAAACAGATATGCAGTGGAGTACGGACCTCTTCTTTTAGCGGCTTTAGGCAGGGGAAGCGTAACACTTTCCATGAATACCGAGCATCCCGAAAACAGCTTCGAAAGAATTAGCGATACAAGATTTAAAATTAAAGACAGTAATTTCCGCGAATATATGACATATATGGATATAACTGATGAGCCTTTAACGGTTTATCCCGTAATAGAATAAACTAATTAAGTTTACATAAAAAGGAGAATGAAAAATGAAAGCGTCACTTACCGTTAACAAAAAATTCCCCGTTGGCGAAATCGACAAGCGTATTTACGGTTCCTTTATTGAGCATTTGGGCAGAGCTGTTTACGGCGGCATCTACGAGCCTGAGCACGAAAGCGCTGACGAATTAGGCTTCAGAAAGGACGTTATAGAGCTTATTAACAAGATGAACGTTCCGATAGTACGCTACCCCGGCGGCAACTTTGTATCAGGTTATAATTGGGAGGACGGCACAGGCCCCCGAGATAAGCGCCCCAAGAAGCTTGACTTAGCCTGGGAAACAATTGAAAGCAATCAGGTTGGTATTGATGAATTTCAGGAATGGGCAAAAAGAGCAGGTACCGAGGTTATGATGGCGGTAAACCTTGGTACACGCGGTCCTGACGATGCGAAGAATCTTCTTGAATACTGTAATCTTGATACCGACACCTACTACGCAAATTTAAGAAGAAAAAACGGCTTCGAAAAGCCCTTCGGTATTAAGACCTGGTGCCTTGGCAACGAGATGGACGGCACTTGGCAGATGGGCCACAAAACAGCCGAGGAATATGGCAGAGCAGCTACAGAAACAGCCAAGCTTTTAAAGTGGACCGACCCTTCCATTGAGCTTGTTATTTGCGGCAGCTCCAATTTGAATATGCCTACCTTCGGCGAATGGGAATTAACAGTTCTTGACCATACTTACGAGCACGTGGATATGGTTTCACTACATCAGTACTATAATAACCATGCTAATAACAGCGCTGATTTTATCGGTCTTTCCGTCCACATGGATCAGTTTATCAAGGGCGTTGTGGCTATTTGCGACGCTGTTAAGGCTAAAAAGCACTCCAAGAAAAACGTAAATCTTTCTTTTGATGAATGGAACGTATGGTACCACAGCAATGGCGAAAAAATAGAGCGCTGGGCAGAAAAGCCCCACCGCCTTGAGGATATATATAATTTCGAGGATGCCTTGCTTGTCGGTTGTATGCTTATGACCCTGCAGAATAACTGCGACAGAGTTAAATGCGCCTGCTTAGCTCAGCTTGTTAATGTTATTGCTCCCATTATGACAGAGGATATGGGTAAAGCATGGGTTCAGCCTACCTTCTATCCCTTTATGTTTGCATCCAACAGAGGCAGAGGAACAACCTTGAAGTCTATTGTTGAGTGTGACAGCTACACGGAAAAGAATAACCGCTACGATATTCCTTACCTCGAAGCCAGCGTAATTAATAACGAAGAAAAGCGCGAGCTTGTTGTATTTGCTGTTAACCGTTCACTTAGTGAGGATATGGAATTAAACCTTTGCTTTGAGAATTTTGAAGATACTATTGCAAATGAGCACGTAATGCTTTATAATGATGACCTTAAGGCTGAAAACAGCGCAGAAAAAGAAAACGTAAGTCCCGTAAACGTAGAAATCAAGGATGAAAAGGGTGTAAATCACGAGGTTACACTTAAAAAGCACTCCTGGAATATGATCGTTTACAAGTATTAAGAAGGTCACTTGATGAAATTTTTGGCAAAAATTCGCAATTTATTTAAAAAAGCAGAAAAACCCACAGAAAAAGCGGCGGTAAAAATTACTGAGCCTGCAGTTAAATATGACTTTATAAGAGGAGTATGGGCACCTTCAGAGCCTAAATATTATAATGTGGGTCTTATAACGGATTATTTAAAAACTCTGGGCTTCAATGATTTTAAGGCAGTTACAAAGGGCGAAACCTCCTCGCACCACTGGACTTTTGCCTTCAGCAGAACCTACGAAAGCATGGACGATTTTCTTTTAAACAGCCGCAAAGATTTTGAAGAGGAATCAATGGATAATAAGCACGGCCCTGAAATTGACTGGGATTCCACGTTGTTCACCGTAGTGAAACATATGGAAGAAGGCGACCTTACAATGCTTATGATAGTGGATGAAAGCGATAATATCGGATTTAATACTAAACCTCGGGAAATTAAATGGATATTAAGCTTCCCTGCTTCTTTAAAAGAAACGGAGCTTATTAATAAAATAATAAGCCAGGCAAACAATTTATAAAAAATTTAAGAGGCTGTCTCACTAAGGTAAAGTGGGGCAGCCCTAAAATTATGCTTAAAATGGAAGTTATGCACATTGTTTCGTTTGAAATATAAAGTTTTGTGGATAACAAAGCAGAGATATCGCTATCCCTTGCTTTAAAATATTC
>JAGBID010000047.1 GCA_017935165.1 Clostridia bacterium | reverse complement strand
CGGTGCAAAAATGGGAGTCAGGTGAAAGCAACCCTGACCTTGATAATTTAATTAAACTTTCTGTTTTCTTTAACGTTTCAGCCGATCGCCTGCTTTTTGACAGCAGTAAGAGATTGGAGGAAGAATTAATGGGCAATAAAAGTTTAACGCCCGCATACAGTGAGTTATTCGCTTGGGAGCTTTATTCCGAGCAGCTGGATGTGGAATTAAGACAATGCACGGAGGAAGGTCTTGACATTGAGGAATATAAGGATTTATTCCTTGCTGTAAGCAAATTACCGAAAAGCAAGTATAAAGCAGATATTTCCGACGTTATTTTTGACATTGTTTTAAATGCAAAGCAGGTTAAGGATTATAAATACCTTGAACCAAGCTCTTTAGAGGAAATTAAGAGCGCAAGGGCAAAAGGGAATCACGAAGCTACTGCTTATGATAAGGAAACAATTAAAGAAAAAATTGAAGGCGCCTGGTACGGAAGAATTTGCGGTTGCCTTTTAGGCAAGCCTGTGGAAGGTAAAAGAACCGACTGGCTTCACCCCTTCCTTAAGGAGACAAATAATTTCCCCATGCACAGGTATATTAAATCCGCCGATATTACTGATGAAATAAGCGCTAAGTATAATTATTCTGCCAATAACCACTGCTTCAGCGATATTTCCACCTGTATGCCTGTGGATGACGACACTAACTACACCGTGCTTTACCAGCTTCTTATTGAGAAGTTCGGCAAAAATTTCACTCCTTACGACGTTTCCCGATTCTGGATGGATATGCAGCCTAAGAACGCTTACTGCACAGCTGAGAGAGTTGCCTTTAAAAATTTTGTGGAAGGCTATATTCCGCCTGAGTCTGCCTCCTACAAAAACCCCTACCGCGAGTGGATTGGCGCCCAGATACGAGGTGACTACTTCGGTTATATTAACCCCGGTGACCCTGAGAAAGCTGCCGATATGGCATTCAGGGACGCCTCCGTTTCCCACGTAAAGAACGGTATTTACGGTGAGATGTTTGCTGCCGCCATGATTGCAAAGGCTGCAGTTACCGATGATATCATAGAGATAATAAAAGCAGGCATTAACGAAATACCTGAAAAGAGCCGCCTTTACGAGGCAATCACAAATATTATTGATGGCTATAATAAGGGAATTAGCAAGGAAGAATGTTTCAAGGGTATTCACAGCCGCTGGGATGAATTTGACCAGCACCATTGGTGCCACACAATATCCAATGCAGAGATAGTTGCCGCCGCTCTCCTTTACGGCAAGGGTGACTTTGGCAAAAGCATCTGTATGGCTGTTGAAACAGGCTTTGACACCGACTGTAACGGTGCTACCGTAGGCTCAGTTTTAGGTATGCGAAACGGTGTTGCTTCCATAGGAAAAGAGTGGACTGATGCCACACACGGACTTCTTGACACAAGTATTTTCGGTGTCGGTAAGGTTACAATTGATTCAAGAATTGAGCTTACGCTTAAGCATTTAGAATAAAAGGAAAGAGACCTGAAGAAATCTCAGGTCTCATTTTTTATCCGTAGCCCCAGGTTTTTAAGTTCCAGAAGCCGTTTTCTTTTATAAATACCCACTGCCAATTTTCGTAAATACTGTTGGGGTTTAAGCTGCCGTTACCGCCCTTTTCACCCACGTAGAAGCTGCTTGTTAATATAGCGGCAGATTCTGCACTAAACTGCTTTTTCCAGCCCTCGGCGCGTTTTTGCGAAAATTCTTCGTCATAGTTTATTGATATAAGCTTACAGCCGTCAAAGTTTCCTTTAAAATGCTTTTCGGCTATATCCATAAGCCCGTTTATTTCCCCTTCACTGTAAAGCGTATTGCCTGTTATTTCTCGGCTGTGCCCAGCGGTATCTCCCCCGCAGGCTGTAAATACTACTAAAAATAAGAGAATCGATAAAACTAAGTATATTGCTTTTTTCATATCATCTTCCTAAAATATCAAAAAATTTATACTCGTAATCCTCAATATATCCCTCGGGAATGTAGTTAAGCATTAAGAATACGTTATTATTTTCCATAAAGCTTTTTCCTGCTATTAAGCCAACTTTAAATTCAAAGCTTTCACCATCGCTTATAGCAAATCTAAAGCCGTCCCTTGTGTTTAATAGTTCTTTGACACCGCCTTTAGGCATTTCACTGCAGTATACTGTGTACGGTTCCATATTTTCTATACCTACAGTTTGCAGGTCAAGCTTGCCACCCTCACAAAGTGAGTCAATATACTTTGCTATAAACTGATCGGCTGAATCTAATATCTGTTCTTTTCCACCTTCAGGAGCAATATATTTAGCTTCAAAACTGCAGAGTATAAAATTATTATTCTCAAGAATTTCCTTTGATTCCAAAATAACAAGACCTTTATCACTAAGTTCAGCTTCGTAAATATTTTCGTATACTTCTACTGATTTTAAGGTATAATACAAACCTTCGTTTCCGCGTATCTCGATGCTTTCGCCGTTATCTATTTTTACCCAAGCTTCAAAAGTTTCATCTATACCTTTAAGCCTTAGGTTATCAAGACTGATTTTTTCACTTTTTTTATTTGTATTTAATTTGTAGATAATATTCTCGTAGTCTGTTTCTTCTTCGGTTTCTTCCTTGTTCATTTCTAAATTTATGTTCTCTTCTTTTTTAGCTGTTTCCTTGCTTACTTCCTCCTGATTTTTGCTTTCTTCCTTATCTTCATTTTGACTTACGGAAGTTTCGTTTTTAACACTTACGCTGTTAGTTTCGCTTTCAGCTGAAGCGCAGGATACGAAGGAAAGTACTAAAAAGGTGAAAGCCAGTAAAATGCCTAATAATTTTTTCATTTTTGTTCCTCCTTTAGTTTATACACTGAATATAGCATAAAAAAGCATCCAAACAGCATTATTTCGGCATAAAATGAAAATTATTCAATCATAATATTAAATAAGTTCATTGCATATGAAACTTTTTGATGCTACAATCTTCTTAGAATAATTCTCTATTAAGGAGGAAATTTTAATGAACTTACTTAAAAACAGAAATCACGACTGGGTAAACTATAAAACTCCTGAGGAAGGCTTATTCTGGCCTGAGTGGCAGGTTATACCTTCCTTTGCTCCTGCCGACGAGGCACTGGACACCTTGGAGCTTCAGCTTTATTCCGACAGTATTAAGATTATGCTTACCTCTCTTCAGGGTCAGATAAATAAGAAGAAGCCGAGAATCTTCTTATATAGCCATAACGCTGAAATTGAGGGTATTCACACCTGGCCAAATAGACTTGGCATTAAGAGAAACCTGATGGATTCACCCTACGAGATGGTGAAGAAGTATAAGGATGAGATTAAGGGTATTGTTCTTTACAGCGGCCGTAACCCCCATTACCGCAATTTAGCTGCTTCCGTTGCAAATATTAATGATGCTATTCCCGTGGACACATCACTTTACAGACTTTTAAAGGACCGCGGCATTGAGCTTCCCGTTGTTGAGGACTTGACAGGTCTCCGTTTCCGTGACCATAAGGAGATTTACAATTACCTTTACGATAATTATTACGATAAATGCTCACACAGAATTTTCTTCAGCCTTTCCCCTACCATTCACACCTCCTACGTACGTGATATGGCTGCAGCCGTGGGCGGCGCTATTGTATGGCTTGACTCCAGAATTGAGGAGGAAGGTGTTATCCTTCATAAATTCCTTGGTCATTTACCTGCAGGACAGAGCGTTATTTTAGGCTGGTGGCCTGAGGAAAGGTCAGGTATAGGTGCAGGTACTCAGCACGGTGTTTCAACCATCCCTTCCGACTTCTATGATAACAGCACGGTTTACGCTTCCTTTGAACATATTATGCACATTCCTGCCGTACCCAAGAAGCCTAAGCTTGAAAATAAAATATACCTTGCTATATTCTTAAGTGACGGTGACAACGTTCAGTACTGCCAGCACAGAATGAGCGAGCTTTGGGCAAATGAAGGCAAAGGCAGCGTGCCCCTTAACTGGACAGTAAGCCCCGGTCTTGTTGATATTGGTCCCGGACTTCTCAACTTCTTCTATGACACAGCTTCTAACAACGATTGCATCTGCTCAGGTCCTTCCGGACTTGGTTACGCCCTTCTTTATGATGAGCACAACAAGATCCTTAACATGAAGGAAAAGTGGTTTATGGACAGATATATGCAGCTAAGTAACCGCTACCTTGTTAAGAACGGTATGCGTGTTGTTACTGCATGGGACCAGCTCAACGCAATGCACCGCTACTGCTATGCCCACTACGCAAGAGGTCTTTACGGCGTTACTACTGAGGACTGGTTCCAGAACCCCTGCGAAGTACCCGTAAGCCACGAAAGAAACCGCATGGCGTTTATCCCCAACCGCCCTGCATACGCTGAGAAGATTGAGGACATTGTGGCTATGCTTAAGGATAAGATTATGGCATTCGACGGCACTAAGCCTATGTTCTTTGCAACTCAGGGTGTTACATGGTCACTTACTCCCCAGAATATGAAGGCTTTGGTGGATATTCTTAACGAGATGCAGCCGGGTAAGGTTGAAATTTTACGCGGCGACCACTTCTTCACACTTTATAACGAGGCTAACGGTCTTGCATTTAACATTGCACTTTCTGCTGATGCTAAGGCTACAAACAAGGGCGAGGATGCTTCCGTTATTTTAAACGGCAGTCCCTACGGCAAGAATATGTGGGAAGCTAAGGAAAAAGGCGCTCAGGAGTTTATTATCGACTTAGGCAGAGAGTACATAATTAACCGCTACGTAATTAAGAATGCAGGCGTAAACGATGCGGACAAGAGCCGCAACAACAAGGTTTTTGAGCTCAGCTGCAGCCTTGACGGTGAAAACTGGACTCTTATTGACAGCCGTGACAGTGACAATTCCAACATTGTTGACTGCGAATTCTTAGACGTAAACGCTAAGTATTTGAAGCTCAACGTACTTGAAGGCGGCGAGGATGGTATAGTCCGAATCGGTGACCTTGAAATTTACGGACGAATTTAAATTTATACAAAAAATAAGGAGAGTAGAAAAACTACTCTCCTGTTTTTATATTAATTCACCATTCTTTTATGCGCTTTTTCATCTCGTCTATGCCTAATATTCCGTAGGCAAAACCTTTTTTAACAAGGTCTACGGGCAGGAATTCATCGTATTTTTCAAAAAGCGGTACTTCACCCTTATATACTAAGTCCATTGGGTCAAATTCTTTCTCAGCTTCCTCCTTCATTACACGGAAAAATTCCTCCTTACTTGCCTTCATGTTAAACTGAATATAGTAAGGACGGGAGGAATCAAGTCCCGAAATACCTAAAAGGGGTGCGCATTTGATTTTTATAAATCTCTCCATTGCAAGGAAAGAATATGTGCCGAGCCATGGAAAAAGTGCCCACATATTGCCGCCAAGGTTAATGAGAGGGTCGTTAACAAGGTTACTGTTAATTCCTGTGTGACGGGCTTCATTAAGCCTGAATACGGCATTTTTCATTAAGTAGGGGTAGCTTTTTTCTTCCATAAGAACCTTGCGCATTCTTTCCAGCACCTTGGTGTTAATATCACCCGGGCACTGACCGAAGTAGGCAGGGACTTTGCCCTTTACCTGCTCGCAGTAAACAAGATGGCGCTTGTGGTCAACTTCCTCAACCACCCAAACGTGACCTGCAATGGCTATTTTCTCGCCAACGGGTGGCGGCAGGACGATTGTGCCCAATTCCTGAGATTTGCACCTTACTGTGTACTCCTCATTTTCCTGGAATACGGCGTAAAATTTAAAGGAATTTATTTCCCTTTCACCTGCCAAGCCAACTATAAGACCGCCCTCGTCGGTTTTTTGGATGTGGTTGGTTTCAATTAAATGGCGCAGCAGCTTCTTGTAAT
>JAGBID010000046.1 GCA_017935165.1 Clostridia bacterium | reverse complement strand
GTACCCTTTGTTAAAACTATTGTAGCCTTAACAATCTGACCTCTGATGGGGTCGGGCACGGGAGTAACAGCACATTCAAGAACGTAGGGAAGCTCCATAATAACGTTTTCGATTTCGAAGGGTCCGATTCTGTAGCCGGAGGACTTGATAAGGTCGTCGGTTCTGCCAACGTACCAAAGGTAGCCGTCCTCATCCTGCCATGCTGTATCACCTGTATGGTAGAAGCCATCGTACCAGGCATCCTTTGTCTTTTCCTCGTCACGGTAGTAGCCGTTATAAAGACCGCAGGGAGTTTTCTCAACAGTTCTTATGCAGATTTCGCCCGTTTCGCCGCGGGGTGCCTCGCTGCCGTCGGGAAGAAGGATGTGAACGTCGTAGTTAGGACTGGGAATACCCATTGAACCGGGCTTGGGAACTGTACCTGCAGGAGTGTACACAACAAGAGTTGTTTCGGTCTGACCGAAGCCTTCCATAAGGCTTAAGCCGGTAGCTCTCTTCCACTGCTCGAATACTTCGGGGTTAAGAGCCTCGCCTGCTGTTGTGGAGTGCTCGATGGAAGTAAGGTCAAACTTACTTAAATCCTCCTTAATAAAGAAGCGGTACATTGTGGGAGGAGCGCAGAATGTGGTGATGTTATACTTAGCAAACATGGGAAGAATCTTGTTTGCATCAAATCTGTCAAAGTCGTAAGTAAATACTGCAGCCTCACAAAGCCACTGACCGTAGTATTTACCCCAAACAGCCTTACCCCAACCGGTATCGGAAATTGTGAAGTGTAAGCCTTCGGGATTTACGTTGTGCCAATATTTAGCTGTGATATAGTGGCCTAAGCCGTACTTATGGCTGTGCTCAGCAATTTTCGGGTAACCCGTAGTACCGGAAGTGAAGAACATAAGTATGGGCTCGCTGCCGCAGGAAGTATCCGCACGCCTTTCGTATACGTCGCTTGCGCCTTCAACACCTTCGTCGAAGTTAAGCCAGCCTTCCTTAGTGCCCTTTGCCATAATGAGTAAGGGCTTCTCCTTGGCTGTGTTTGCGCCCTTCATTGCTTCATCGGAAACAATTCCGTCGCCTGTACATACAATAGCCTTAACACCGGCTGCGTTGAAACGGTACTCGAAGTCATGTGCCATAAGCTGGTTTGTAGCAGGAATTGCCACAGCGCCTAACTTGTGAAGAGCTGTCATAGCAACCCAGAACTGATAGTGACGCTTTAATACAAGCATTACTCTGTCGCCCTTCTTTATACCGAGGCTTTCAAAGTAATTTGCAGCTTTTGCAGAAAGCTTCTTTATATCGCCGAATGTAAATCTTCTCTCGGTTAAGTTGTTGCTTATATGAAGCATAGCAAGCTTGTCGGGAGTTTTTTCAGCAATAGCGTCCACACAGTCGAAACCGAAGTTGAACTTTTCTTCGTTAGTATATTCTATCTTGCTCAATACACCGTTTTCACCCAATGTGCAGGTAATAAAGTTATCGGCAACTGTTTTTGTCTCTTTTCTTACAATCTTGCCGTGAACAAGCTTGTCGAAGCGCTCTTCCTTCTTTACGCTTACCTCGTCCTCAACGAATTCACGGAGAACTATAGCGTAAATTTCGCAGTCCTCACCGCCTGCTGCAACCATACCGTGAGGGGTGCCGCTGTTGTAGTATATTGTATCGCCGGCTTCAAGTATTTCTACGTGAGAGCCGACCTGCATTTTCATCTTACCTGAAATAACAATGTCAAGCTCCTGACCAACGTGTGTGGAAAGCTTGATGGGAGCCATTTCGTCAGCCTCAGAATAGGGAATTTTTACGTAGAAGGGCTCGGCTGTTTTATTCTTGAATAAAGGAGCCTTGTTTAAATAAGTAAAGCCCTGACGGCGTGTGATGGGAAGACCCTCTCCCTTTCTTGTAACAGTATAGGATGAAAGTGTGGGGCTGTCACCCTTGATAAGGTCTGTGGAGTCAATGCCGAAGCGGTTTGCGCACTTGTATATAAATGTGAAACTGAAGTCCTTCTCACCTGATTCATAGGCTCTGTAATCCTCAAGGGAAACGCCGGTCTTATCTGCCATCTCTTCTTCTGTAAGGTTCATAATCTCACGCATGGTGCGAATTCGCTGTGAGACCTCGTGCAGCTTGCTTTTAAGATCCATTTTTTCCATAATGATTTACCTCCGTTTTCAAATTTCTAAATTAGTATTATGTTAATATAAATAAAAAACGCCTCAAAGTAAAAACTTTGAGACGGGATTAACCGCGGTACCACTCAAATTGCATTTAAAAATAAATGCCTCTTTAGGTTCTATCAAACCCTATGCATTAACGCAGCATTTCGCGTAAGCGCCTACTCTCAATTGATTTCGGACTCAAGCTCAGAAGGGATAGGTTTACGCCTTTAGCAATATCGGTTCACACCAAACACCGACTCTCTGAAAATGCTTTCAAGCACCGTCTTCGTCATAGCCTATGCACAGAATAATAGCACTATTCACCCGACTTGTCAATAATTTTTTGAAAAAATTTCAATCACTTTAAAGCACTAAACAAGAGAGCCAAGGTAAAACCTCAGCTCTCTATATAGTTTATAATTCTCTTAATGACCGAGATATCCGGAACCGCCACAATACTTACAATCACCGTCAATACAGCTTAAGCAGTCCTGCTCTACCCAGCCTAAACCTGCCTGGAACTTAGAATCCTTACCTGAACCGCCGCAATTACTGCAAACACCGTTAATACAGCTTGGGCAATCCTCCCAGAAATCATCCGGGTCAACACTCGGATAAGGCTCGTCTTTGTATCCTTCCATTGAAATGCCGTTTGAAAATTCAATAGTTAGCTCTGAATACGAACCGCCATCATTGAATCTTACGTAAACCTGTCCCTTATGGTCGCCGTGTATGTCAATTGCATCAACTGCGCTGTTAGTTAGCCACCATTCATATAAATCATAGTGCCTGTTTCCGCTTATTTCGGAATCGGTCACCTTATAGCCTTTAGCTTCAAGGGCTTCTATATAATCATCTATGGGAGTTTTTGGAATACTGTCGCCAAAATAATAAAGTATATAGTTTTCATCCGACCTTCTGTTAAGCTCGCCGTCGTATTTTTCAGCTATTTTTGTGAAGTTGGGTAACACCTCAGGTCCTGCTGCAGGCTCGGGAGTAGGAGTAGGAGTAGGAGTAGACGTAGGCGTATTTTCCACAGCCTCATCAGCTTTGAAACTAACTCCCTTTGAAGCATAAATTAAATCGCTTTGATATAAAGTAACTACCGATCTATACTTGCCGTTTAAGCTTTCGTCGTAATTACTTTCATATTTTATCTGAACTGCAGGCTGGCTCTTATCAAAGTGCTCGTCATCACCTGAATAGAAATATGTATAAGTATAACCGTAACCGCCAAGCCTTGAACTGCCTTTTAATTTCATATCAACGACCTTTTCCATAAGTTCAACGTAAGTATCCGTTGCTTCTTTGGTATCTGAATCGGAGATAACGGTATAAATTATCTCTTCACCGTCCTTTTCAATGGTAACTTCGGCAATATCGTCAAAATAATCCTCAGGGTCAGGAAGAGTTATAAGAGCATCATCAAAAGGATTTCCCGTAGTTTCTGTTTCAGTTTCTTCTTTTATTTCTTTACCATTTTCTGTACTGTCAACTTTTCCCTGTTGCTCATTTTTTACAAGGCTGAACTTTTCGGTATTATATATTTTTATTACCAAAGTACAGGAGCCGTCAGTACTGTATATAGCAGGGCCGTTAAATTCTATCTGTATATCCCAGGAAGTATCGTGCCCGAACCTTGAGCCATCGTAGTCAAAAGTCTTCTTAAAATCGCCCTGTTCGTCAATATCGCTATATCTCTCATACCAATCTGTAAACTTATATTCATC
>JAGBID010000045.1 GCA_017935165.1 Clostridia bacterium | reverse complement strand
TTCGTGAGTATTTGTTACTGTAAAGCCGGAAGCTGCTGTACCTGCAATAACTGCGGAGTATCCTTCGGGGATTTCAACTTCCTCTACAGTATAAACTACTTCCTTACCGCCGGAGAGGTAAACAGGAAGGTCCTTGAATTCATAAGTCCAGTCGTTTTCTTCTGTAAGGTCAGCAGAACCCATATTTACCTTATCCTCGCTGCCTTCAACTGTAGCATAAAGGATAACTGTTACGCTGTCTGTTCTTAAACCGTCGCGGTTATCATCATCCACCCATTCCTTCTTAGCTGTGATGTTCATAACAGCAGGCTTGTGAGTGTTTGTGATCTTGTAGTTCTCGTTATCAACGGACTTTTCATAGCCTTCAGCTACTTCAGCTTCGTCGATTGTGTAAACGATTTCCTTACCGTCCTTGTAAATGGAAAGGTTTTCAAATGTAGCTTTCCAGCTGTTAGCCTCTGTAAGCTCAGCGGAAGCAACTACTTCGCCGTCTGCATAGAGGTTAACTGTAACGGAATCAGCTCTTAAACCATCCTGGTCCTCGTTATCGTCCCAGATTTTTTCTACGCTGATTTCAGTAAACTCAACGTCACGCTTGTTTGTGATCTGATAGCCGCTGTCAACTGCTACGGGAGTGCCTTCCTCATAGTAAGGTTCCCAAGCTGCATCAAGAACTTCAGCTACTGTGTAATTGATTATTACGCCATCTTCATATTTAAAGAGATCGGAGAATGATGCGGACCAGCCGTTTTCACTGCTGAGTGTAACTGTTTTGCCTGTGTCTTTGTCATTTGCATAAAGCTTAACTGTCAATGTATCGGGGCGGAAACCGTCGTGGTCATCCATATCATCCCAGATTTTCTCAACTGCTACGCTTACCTTTTCACTTTCGTGAGTGTTAACAATTGTAAGACCGTTTATGAACTTCTCGTACTTTTCAGCAACTGTTTCATCAGCAAAGATCTCATCAACTGTATATTCGATTTCAACACCTTCATAGTCGTGAACACGAACTATTTCAGTTGTTGCTGTCCATCTGCCTTCATCACCTTCAACAAGTGTGATAGGCTCACTTTCTGTATGGTAACCGTTTGTACCGTTACCGATAAGGATGAACTGGATTTCATCGGGACGGAAACCGTCGTTATTATCTAAGTCTTCCCAGATTTTTTCAACTGTGAGCTGAGTCTTGGGAATTGAACCCTTAACAGCGGGAACGGGGAATTCTAACTCTGTTCCGTCTGTAAGCTTTAATGTTGTAACGTCATTTGTAGGATGCCATGCGCTCTCGTCAAAGCCTTCTGCATATACGTCAAGCTCAACTGTATACTTAAGCTCGTAGATATAAGTTGTTGTTGTGCCGGATTCAATTACTGTTGTAGGCTTGCTGAGCTCCCAAGTGTAGCCTTCGGAACCTGAACCTGTAAAAGCAGTAACATCAATAGGCTCAATGTAATCGCCTAAGGGGTCGGTAACAATTGTACCTGCACCGTCAATACCGTTTGTGATGGAGGAGCTGATAGCTGCGAAAGCTGCAGCAACGTCACTTGCATTATCGGCATCGTAAGCGTAGGTTGTACCTTCCTTGCTTGATGCAACGCTGTTTCTTAAGAACTCGCTAACAGTTATATTTGAGCCACTATAAGCAGCTTCTCTTGCAACGCCGTAGCAGATTGTGTAAATCTCGCCGCCTGCATTCTTTATTGCGGTTGCTTTATTGGATGCAGCGTCACAGTATGTTTTACTTGTATTATAGCCGTTACCTGAAGTAAGGCAGAGAGTAGGCTGGCCGTCAGTTAAGACTACAACGTTCTCAGCTTTGGCGTTTATATCTGAAAGAAGCCCTCTTGCATTTTCAAGACCTGCTTCAAGGTTTGTACCGCCCTGCTGAGTGTTGGAAGGAGTGCTGATGCCATTAATAAAACCAAGAGCTTCATCGTAGCTGTTCTTACCTGCACCGCCTGCAACGTTTTTCCATGACATAACAGTTGCAGCATAGTTACAGAAGGTTACGATAGCAAGCTGTCTGTCGGCATTTGCTTCAGTACCTGCATAGGAAGCAAGAAAGCTTCTTGCAGCACTTTTAGCCGCTGCCATTCTTGTTGTGGTGGAACGGCAACTTCCTACATGGTTAATTCCGCCATAATTACCGGGTTCACCACCACAGTCTGCGCAGTATTTCATAGAGTTACTTATATCGATAACAAGAACAACTGCACCTTCATTAACTGTGGTTACAGTATTTGTGCTTGTTTCTACGTTTAAAGTAATCTCATAGGTATTACCCTCAACGTGCGCTGCAGTTTTGGATAATTTTACTGCTGAGTTGTTTACTTCGTAGGTTTTTGTACCATTTCCTCCGGAAGACCATACACCGTTAGCGTCATAAGAGCCGTTAACAATGCTATATTCCTGAGGAATTTCAG
Organism: Clostridia bacterium; assembly: GCA_017935165.1. GTDB lineage: Bacteria > Bacillota > Clostridia > Oscillospirales > Acutalibacteraceae > SIG603. Next base: position 5,557 of record JAGBID010000045.1, on the reverse strand, counting down.
GGGCTTCTGCTTCTGCGGCAAAGGCATTTACAGGAATCATTGTAAATATCATAAGCACTGTAAGAAGCATTGCTAATAATTTCTTTCTCATTTTCCATCCTCCGTCTAAGAATTTTTATGTTAATCCGAATAGGTTTACCCTAAATTCGAGATTTTCACCACATTTTCTGTAAAGCTATTTTACTTTACACTCTGCATTTTTAAATAAGAATTTAAATTTTTGTATCTTTATTTGCCATTTTTACCTGTAAAGTTATTATACTTTACAGTGAAGCAAGTGCTGCTGTGAGGTAATTCGCCGTTATTGAAGAGTAAAAGAAGTTGTCAATTATATTTTCCTTCTTTGCTCTTACCACTTTTCTGGCAAGTTCGGGGTAAGTGTTTTCATCACAAAGCATTACCACCTTACAATCGGGCAGATCCTTGCGGATTTTCTCAACTTCCTTTAGTCTTTTTTCGAAACATTCGCCATCCGCTTCCGAAACTCCCAGGAGTGCCACATCGGCTGAGATTAATTTGCAGCTTTCATGAGCATTACCGGATTTACTGATTTTTGAAGACTGTATAGCCGTGAACTCGCCGCTATCCAAAAGTATTCGCGTTATTGCTTCCGAAAGCAAACCGTTATGAATGCTTACTACAATCGTTCTCAACCCATACGCCTCCTTTTTACCTTAATACATATATATTGTATCAATTAGCAGAAAAACACAAAACGTACTTATGTGCAAAATTACTTGCACTATTGTGCAGTATATTTTGCACTATTGTGCAAGCATTTTTTTCGCAAAAAAAGAGGACATCTCCGAAAAGAGATGCCCATCAAATAAAGATATTTAATTCGATTTTCAGTTAATTACAAGACCGCTTTCTCTTGCTTTTACAGCAAGCTCGGTGCGGTTTCTGAAGCCGGTTTTATCGCGCATAGACTGAATATGCTGCTTAACAGTTCTAAGGGACATATGAAGCTTTTCCGCAATAGCCGCGTCAGTTTCACCTGCCACAACCTCCCTTAAAACCTCCAGCTCTCTGTCAGAAAGCTTTTCGCTGTATGAATCGCCAAGCTTTACGGTTGGGGTTGTTTCCGGGTAAACCTTTTCACCAAAAATAGTTCTCTCCATTACAGACAACAGCTCCTCGGCGGCACCATTTTTGTACCAGAAGCTTTCCACGCCTGCTGCCTTTGCTCTTTCAATAAAGCTGTGTTCAGGCTGGCTTGTGATAATGATGATTTTTATCTCGGGAAATGATTTTTTTATGTTCTTTGCCGCTTCGATTCCATTGGCATTTAAGGCTGTGCAAACATCCATAAGAACAATGTCAACAGGCTTTGATTTGCACACAACCTCGGCAAACATAGCACTTTCTACCGTTTGCACCAAATTATAATTACCGCCTTTACTTAAATAAACCTCCATAAGCTGGCTGGCCATAGGATCGTCTTCAACAATTAAAACGTTAATCATACTTTACATCTCTTTTCTTTTTCATTGTTACAGTTAAAACGTACTCCTGCTTGTAGTGCACTGTCATTGTACCGCCTGCAGTTTCGATTTTTCTTCTTAAGGAACTAAGTCCGCCGCCTTCAGTTACAACGGTTCTTGGGATTTTTCCGTCGTTTCTGAAGCTTACTTTACATTCATCCTCAGTTTCCTCCAGGTCAACGTAAATATTCTTTGCATCTGCGTGTTTTACTGCGTTCGTAAGAGCTTCAGCCGCTGCCTGATAGAAAACATCCAGTATATATCCTTCCTTCGGGAACTCGCCGTTCATATTTACGTTAATACCCGAACTTTCTACAAAGCGTACCAGCACGTCCATGGGGTTTTCATCAACTTTAAGCTCTGCCTCCCTTGAAAGAAGCATTATGCTCTGTTTCCAAGCATCAAAAGGCGGCTCACTTATTTCCTTTTCAGTCAAATATCTTCTTGAAGCCATCAGAGTCTGGCCTAACTGACTGTGAATTTTCGCCTTTGTTTCAAGTCTTTCTTTTGAACGGGTAAGCATATCCACATCCTCACCGTACTTTTTAAGACGCTTGTTAAGGAGTTTTAATTCTTCATTACTGCTTTCAAGCTCCTTACCATAGCTGTAAAGCTGTGTAGTATCAACTGCTGTAAGCTGGTAGAAATCGTTAAGCTTTTCCCTTTGAAATATCCACACTGTGTTATCGCTAAGCTTGATTGCAGGACGTTCGCCTGAAGCCAGTCTTTCGTTACCTTCTAATATTTCGCCGTTTTTAAGTATCTCCCAAAATAAATTTGCATTTTGCAGGTCCCTTCCAACGATTTTAAAGCAAAGGTTATACATTAATTCGTTCAAAAGCATTACTCTGCCGTTATCATAGGAGAAGCAAAGTCCCGTTGTAAGGTGGTCTACAGCCTCCCTTACAGAACGGTAGGTAACCATACTTTTGCGGTAATTGTTTTCTTTATATGAGGTAAAGAATACAACAGCTAAAACAAACAGAAGAGGTACTATTGATATCAGCAAATTGTGCTCTGCATACCACTTAACAATGGGCACAGCCGTAAATCCGTTTTTATGGGTCCTTGCATCCGCAAGATAAAGAATAAGTATCAATGAGGTCTGTATGGCAGAATAAACAAGCATAAAGGACGTTAGCTTTGATTTCTTATGATGTGTAAAACCTGCAAGACAAATACAGGTACACAGCAAAGCGAATATCAAAAGGAGGTAAAAAAATCTTCCGATAAAAGGAAGGTCATGAAAAGTCATTTAAAACTCCTCCTTTTCAACTTTTTCTATATTAACCGTTACTATAATACCCTCATCCTGCACTTCACAGTCAACTTCGGCATATTTAACAGTAATATCCTTTATGATATTTTCATCAACGGTATTTTCCAAACCTATCTGAATAACCATTTTTATGCTGCCGTTTTGCACTGTGAAGCTAATCATCATGGCAGTTATATTGTCAAGCAGCAATTCTATATATTTTTCGCAAAGGTCATAAGCAGAAACTATGTATTTAAGCCTTATTTCACCTTCACACTTACTGTTAAGTGCTGTGTAAACACCTACCAGCTTTAAATTTTCAAGAGTTTCCCTGAGGCTGAACTCCAGCTCCTGAGAATTTACAAATGAATTTCTTTCCCCTAATAAAAGCAGATTGCCACGGCGCTTTATGTAAGAACCTATTACGCATATTTTAGCCATAAGCTCGTCTCTTCTTGATTCGTTTGTTTCAGCTTCATTAAGCATTTTACTTAAAAGCTTAAGCTGAGAAGAAACCTCTTTTGCAATCTCGTCATAAAGTTTATTTTGTTCATCCACCTTGACTCTTCGCTCTTTAACGCTAAGCTCTGCCTGCAAAAGGTCATATTCCTCACCAAGCTGAGCTTTTGTATCCTGAAGATTTTCAAGCAACTCGCTTATTTCAGTAATATCCTCCTGCCACACAACATAACCGCCCACAATTTTCCTTGTGTTAATAAGGTGGTTGCCTATTTTCAGCTTTTCCTTCTCGGCTGCTTTTATTTGCTCTATACTGAAATCAGCGGCAGTAGCCGAAACAATTTTTTTATTGTAATCGTTATCAACGATTTTTGCCGCTATTGTTGAAGCACTTAAGACTTCAATATAGTTATTATTGGACGGAAGCATATTGCATTGAATGGCGCTTTCAATTAAGAGCACTATAATAGCACAGTCAACTGTAGTAATATCACAGGTGATAAGCCTTGTGCAGTACATTATCCAGAATATTACAGCGAATCCGAAAATTACCGCAGGCAAGCTTTGCATCTCACGGCTTTCGGGCACACGGCTCTTTTTAATAAGCATAACAACAAAGTATCCGCCCAGCAAAATCATCCAGGATAGTGTTATGACGTACAAAAATTCATACTCATATACATCATCAAAATATTCTATACCCTCAGGGAAACTGAAAACCCACTGATGAAGGTCATTTGTAAAAACTCCGATAATCAGTAAAAAAGCCGGTATCAATAAAAGCCTTTGCCATAACGGTGTACGATAATCCCTTGGCTTATCGATATAGTTGACTATGTAAAAACCAATAAGAGGTATGAGCACCATGGAAATGTAATAAGAATACCAAAGGTATCTGCCAATAGTTTCACTTTTTGAGAAGGTGAAATCGTTTTTACAAATTCTGGCAAGTATCCAAAATAAAAGGAGCATACCGCCTATCATTACATGCTTTCGCGCCCTCTTGTTAATAATTCTGTTATATAGCGAAACACACCACAGTACCATTAAAGAAATATGTATGGTATTTCTGATAGTTAAAACTATTGCAGAGATTAAAACTTCGTATTCATCTTTATCTGATAACAGCAAATCCACTTGCCTGCACATAAATGCTACAAAAATCAGAATTATGGCAACTATATATAATTGTCTTATCTTTTTTTGCTTAATCACCTGTCTCACCTCTTTTCTCTAATTATATAATATTATACCACATAATTTTAATTAAAGCTATAAAAATTTTGATAGTTTACTTCAAAACTAAAATAAAGCTGCTAAAAAATAAGTATCACTTGAATTAAAAATAAAGTATTGCTATACTAATATTAATATAAAAAGGAGTTAATGTAATTATGAAGAAACTTGGCGGTAAATTCTGGGCTTCACTTGTTATATTCAGCTTAACAGGTCAGATTGCCTGGGTAATTGAAAATATGTATTTCAACGTATTCATCTATAAAATGTTCGGTGCAGACCCCGGCGCTATTTCTGCTATGGTGGCATCATCAGCAATTTCTGCTACGCTCACAACAATATTTATAGGTGCACTTTCCGATAAAATCGGTAAAAGAAAAATATTTATTTCAGGCGGATATATTTTGTGGGGTATTTCTATTTTAAGCTTTGCATTAATAAGGCTTGACGTTATTAATGCCGTTTTCCCTGCTGCTGTAAGTGCCATGAGTATCGGTGTTTCCCTTGTGATTATAATGGACTGCGTTATGACATTTTTCGGTTCCAGTGCCAACGACGCCTGCTTCAATGCCTGGCTTACCGATATGACCGAGGATGGCGGCAGAGGTAAAGCTGAAGGTATTAACTCCATGATGCCATTACTTGCTGTGCTTGCCGTATTCGGCGGATTTATGGCTTTTGATTTGAATAAAGTTGAAAGCTGGACTTTAATCTACATAATTATAGGTGTTTCAGTTATCTTAATCGGTGTACTTGGAATATTTATAATTGACGAAAGTACGGTTAAAATTGAAAGCAATAATAAATACTTTCAAAATACATTTTATGGTTTCAGACCTAAAGTTATTAAAGAAAACAAAACTTTATACGTAAGCCTTATCTGCTTTGCTATTTTTGGTATAAGCATTCAGATTTTTATGCCATACCTTATTTTATATTATAACGTATCCCTTAAAATGGATAACTACGTGCTTATTATGGCACCTGCCATTATCTTAGCCGCCATCTTCACCGCACTTTACGGAAAGGTTTACGATAAAAAAGGCTTTAAGAATGCAGTTATCCCTGCTACCTTGCTTTTAAGCCTCGGTTTTGTTATCCTGTTCTTCTTTAAGGATAC
>JAGBID010000044.1 GCA_017935165.1 Clostridia bacterium | reverse complement strand
TCTTCCTCTTCATATTCTTCTTCATATTCTTCTTCTTCTCCGGCGTTACATCACGTCACTGTCACATAACGCGTGACGTAACAGTGATATAACGTTTTTTAAATTAAAAAACAAAAAAGAGTAATTTTCGGCGTATAGACCGATTTTTACCCTTTTTTATAAAATCACTTATTCACGTTCATTTTTTGTTCATAACAGGTTTTTCGCAAATTATTGGAAAATTTTCCGAAAATTTTCCATTTTTGAGCAAATTTTAAAGCAAAATTCAGCCTAAAAGTGCGCCGAACATATCAATTTCCTCGGTGTTTTTCATAAGGAATTCAAAGCATTTTTCGTCCTTTACAAGTATTTTTCCTACACGCTCCACCGCTCTTAAAAAGCGTGGGTCAAACCTGATTTCATCAGCATGCTCTACCAGGGGACAGAGTCTTTTTGCCCTCATATCAAGCTCCACGTAGACCTTTTTATCCCCGTCAACGCAGGGAAAAAACGGGAATATTTTGCAGGAAAGAGGTCTTTCGTTTCGGTTACACCTACCTTCACATACAGCAAGAAGTGTACCGTCCTCAGTTTCCTTCACTTTTAAATTTGATATTTCACCGGGGAAAAGACGCATACCCGTATTTTCATCACCCTTACAGCAGGCGTGACCGCATAAAACTCCGCAGTCGGCTTTTAAGGGAGTTAAATCGCCGATTATTTCATTTATCTTCTCATAAAGCTTTTCATAGTTTGCCATACCTTCACGCTCCCGACCTTATTTATGTTAATTATACAATATATTTTTCCGCCTTTCAACTTCTTACATAATTACTTTTTATAAATATTACTTAATTTATGCTTGACAAAAGCATAAGCAAATGCTATAATAACAAAGCTGTCCAAAAGGACACAAATGAATCATTAGCTCAGTCGGCAGAGCACTTGACTTTTAATCAAGGTGTCCGGGGTTCGAATCCCCGATGGTTCACCAGAAATCAGCAAACTTCTTAAGAGGTTTGCTGATTTTTTTTCCTAAAGTAGCTTTATGGGACATTATAAATTAGTCAAAAAATTAGTCAATTTCCATAAATTTACTTATCTTTAATAGCTTATAGCAAAAAAACGGCCTGCAGGAAGTGAATGAACTTCACGCGCAGGCCGTTTTCGTTTTATTTATTCTTTTTACGGCGAAGCTTGATGCCGCCTTCCTCAATAACTATCAGCTTTTCCATTACGTAGGATAAAAGGATGAAGATAAGTACCGAGAATACCATTAAAATGCCGATTATAATGAGCATTGTTAAATCCACACTTACAAGTGAGAAAAGCTCCTTTAGGAATATTATTGCAATCAAGAAGGCTGAAGCCAATGCGCCCACCATAAGTCCGCGAAGGACATTGAAGGGGCGGCAGATTTTTATAAGCATTAAAAAGCTTGTGAAGGTAGTTACAATAACTGCGAGGGTGCTGATTTTCTCGCCTGCAAGACCCATACAGCCCTCTAAGATTACCAGCACTATGATATTGAGTATGGTGGTAAACCCGGGCGGAATGGCTTTATTTATAACGTTTACAATAAATTTTCCCTTGATTCTTTCCTTGTTAGGCTCCAAAGCAAGAAGGAAAGAAGGTATGCCTATTGTAAGGGAGCTTATAAGTGAAAGCTGGATAGGCTCGAAGGGGTAGGTTGCCACTACAAATATAAAGAACACAGCAATAAACACCGCGTAGATTGTTTTTGTAAGGAACAATGCCGCTGAGCGCTGGAGGTTATTGATGCTTCGCCTTCCCTCAGCTACGACCTTGGGCATTGAGGCAAAGTTGGAGTCAAGTAAAACAAGGTTGGAAACAGTTCTTGCGGCGTCACTGCCTGATGCCATTGCAATACTGCAATCTGCTTCCTTTAAGGCAAGCACGTCGTTTACACCGTCGCCTGTCATTGCGACTGTGTGACCCTGCTTTTTGAGAGCTTTTACAAGGGAGAGCTTTTGCTGGGGTGTAACCCTGCCAAATACGGAATACTTTCCTGCGGCGCTTTCGATATCCTCATCGGTAATCAAAGTGGTGGCATCCACAAAATTATCAGCAGTTTTAAGTCCTGCTCTTTTTGCAATACTTGCAACAGCTAAGGCGTTATCGCCTGAAATTATCTTGATGTCAACACCCTGCTGTGCAAAATAGCGGAGAGTATCGGGTGCTTCTTTTCTTATTTTGTCGCTGATTATTATAAATCCCATTACTTCGGGATTGGGAGGAACTGCCTTATCTGTAAAATCTTCCTCACATTTAACAAGAGTAAGCACACGCTTGCCCATTTGGATATGCTCGGCGGTTATATTTCCGAATTTCTTATAGCCTTCGCCTAAAACGAATTCACCTGCACCAACTATATATGCGCCTTTTTCGGGAAAGTAGGCACCGCTCCACTTGCGGCTTGAGGAGAAAGGTATAATGTTGGAGGCTATGAGCTTAGCACCTGTACCTGCATAATTACTTATAGCTTCAAACGTGGGAGAATTATCCTTCAGGCTATTACTTAATGCACTGAGCATCTCCCTCATTTCGATTTCGCTGTGGTTATTTACGGGGATAAGCTTTTCAACCAGCATACTGCCTTCGGTTATTGTGCCCGTTTTATCCAGACACAAAACGTCCACTCTTGCTAAGGTTTCAATACCGTACATTTCCTGCACAAGGGTATTTTTCTGTGAAAGCCTTATGACGCTTACCGCAAAAACAATACTTGTAAGTAAAACAAGTCCCTCGGGAATCATACCTATTAATGCGGCAACTGTGCTTATTACACTTTCCTGCCAGGTATCCCCCGTAATAAAGAACTGCTTTGAAAAAAGCAGGGCGCCTACCGGAATTAACGCAAAGGCTATTGTTTTAACTATTACGTTTAAGGAATTCATTATTTCAGAATTGACCTTCTTAACGTACTTTGCATCCTCTGCAATTTTACTTGCGTAGTTATCCTTACCAACGTGCTTGACTCTTGCATAGCACTCACCGCTTACAACAAAGCTGCCTGAAAGAAGGCTGTCCCCTGCTTTTTTAACTACAGGGTCACTTTCACCTGTGATAAGACTCTCATTAACCTCAACTTCGCCTTTTTCCACGGTACTGTCCGCACATATCTGGTTGCCGCTTTTTAACACCACAAGGTCATCAAGGACTATTTCGCCAACCTTTATAACCCTCATTATTCCGCTTCTTATAACGGATACTTTAGGTGCTGAAATAAGCGACAGCTTGTCGATAATTCTTTTGGAGCGTATTTCCTGAAAGCAACCGATAACGATGTTACTGAAAACAACACCCATAAACAGCATATTTTTAAAGGAACCGGTAAGCACTATTAAAAATGCCAGAAAAAAGTTTATGATGTTAAAGAAGGTGAACACATTACCGAAAATAATTTCTTTTTCGGATTTTGTTTTTACACCTTCGTATTCATTTACTTCGCCTTTTAAAATGCGCTCCTGCACTTGAGCTTCATTTAAGCCGTAGAAAGGAGAATTTTCGTCCGTTTCAATTATTACCCGGGGTTCATTTGTTTCCCCAATAATATCTTTTTCCTTTTTCATTTTAAATTACGCTTTCTGCGAAATTAATCTTCAAATACAATTTCACCGCCGAGAATGGTGTACTTAACCTTACCCTTAAGCTCCATATTTTTAAGCACAGCGTTCTTACTTTTGCCGTGAAGCTTTTCTGTGTCCACTACCCATTTTTCCTCGGGGTCAAATATAACTGCATCTGCATTGGCGCCAACTGAAAGGG